>DALYUA010000020.1:0-17175 GCA_031993245.1 Buttiauxella sp.
TCTCAGCCAGCAAATCGCCGGCCTTGACCTGCTGCCCTTCCTGGAAATGAATCGCCAGCAGTTGCCCATCCACGCGGCTTCGTACGGTAACGGTATTTGCCGCAGTAATAGTGCCAAGGCCGGTGAGATAACGTGGTACGGATTCGCTGGTCGCCGTGGCTGCCTGAACGGGAGCCAGTGCGCCGCCACGCATACCGCGACGACCGCCTGCACCTTGCTGTTGGGCAGATTTCTGCGCGCCAGGCTCGCTTGTGGCGCCACTGCGCCAGAAATAAACGGCCGCGACGGCAGCGATAATAATCCCCGCGATTAACAACCAACGGATGTTGTGCGCACCTTTCATAGTTATACGTCTTCTCTTCCTGAAACGATTAGCCTTAATGATACTAGTGTAGAGACCCCCGGGCGCTGAAAAATGAAGGAAATATGAAGTACTGTATGGATAAATCCGATTAAATGGTTTTCTTCGGCACGCCTCGCAGGCCCGCCGCAAGGCGCTGTTCAGCTTAAAAACAGGCCAATAAACTGTGGTTTCGACAATAAATATAAACTATAGTTTATAAGGTATGGCGCTATGCTATGGACAGTGATTTTTACTGAGGATTTCCGTTTATGGATTGACTCACAGCCTGCAGCGTTGCGGAGCAAGCTTGCAGCGGAGCTGATCAATATTGGCTTTTGGGGGCCCGCATATGGGACGGCCTCGGGTTGATACCGTTAAGGGCTCACGTTATCCCAATATGAAAGAGCTAAGAGTTCAGTGGCGTGGGAAACCCTATCGCTTGTTCTTTGCTTTTGATCCCCTCCAACGTGCGGTAGTGCTGTGTGGGGGAGATAAATCAGGAAGAAAGCGTTTCTATGCCGATATAATCAGGTTGGCTGATGAACAGTTTACCTGCCATCTCGCAAAACTGAGGGAAGAAAAATGATAACTCTAAATGACTACATTGCCGGTCTTCCTGAGAATGATCAGGCCGATATCTGGCAAATGGCGCAGGAGCTTATCCTGGAAACAGGGTTGCAACTGATGCGTGAGGAACTTCAGTTTTCACAGAAACAGCTGGCTGAAAAAATGGGCGTCACGCAGCCTGCGATTGCCGCCATCGAACAGCGTGGCAACGATTTGAAGGTCATCACGCTCAAGCGTTATGTCGAAGCGATGGGCGGCAAGCTTTCTTTGCTGGTACAGCTCCCCGAAGGGAGCAAGGTCTTCCAGATTTAAGCTAAGCCATGGCTTATCGCTTAGTTCCGAAACACCACTTCAGCCCAGCGGGCAAGACCGGCGGTCACCGAGCCGAAATCATCGCCCCCGGCAAGCTCAATGCCCGGTAACTGCTGCGCAAGAGCATGTTTGATCATCGGCGATCGGGCGCTGCCGCCGGTGAGATAAATCACGTCCGGCTTCACGTCGCTGGTTTCCAGCGCCAGCGTAACCTGCTCCAGAATGCGCTGTAGCGGCTGGCTGATAGCGCTTGAAAGCTCAGCCTGCGTAATGTCGCAGCCCAGCTCTTTGGCAATAAACGGCAGCATCGTGGCAACCTGTTTACAGTCGGACAGGGCTATTTTGCTCTCTTCCGCCGCCCGCACCAGGCGATAGCTCAGGCGCTGACGCCATACCTTTTGCAGATACGCCACTTTGTCCGATTCCCGCGCGTCGCGTACCAGTTCAGCCAGCATTCTGCCGTTGGCGGTACTGTAAAATTCGTTCTGCGCCGGGACATCGTTGATGGCAACGGCGTTCCACCATGGCAATACGGGAAGGGCAATCCCTTTTTCCGTTTGTCCACCCATGCCAAGCAGCGGCGAAAGCTGTTTAAATGCCAGCATAATGTCGAGATCGTTTCCGCCAACGCGGCAGCCGCTGTGGCCGAGCAAACTCTGCTCCCGATCGCGGCGTGTATGCCATTGCGGGCCCATCAGCAGAACAGAGCAGTCCGTTGTACCGCCGCCGATATCAACGACCAGTACCTGTTTCTCTTCCCTTAGCGAGGCTTCAAAATCAAGCCCTGCGGCAACGGGTTCAAACTGGAATACCACGTCCTGAAACCCGGCGCGAAGCGCCGCACGTTCAAGAATGCCCTGCGCCTGCCGGTTAGCCTCTTCGCCGCCCAGGCCCTGGAAATTAACCGGACGGCCAATCACGGCCTGGTTAATCGGCTCTGCGACCTGAGTTTGTGCCTGATGGCGAATATGCACTATCATGGCGCAGACCAGGTCTTCGAATAACGCGACCTGCTGTGGTTTTAGCCCGCTGGCACCGAGAAATGATTTCGGCGATTTAACGAAGTAAACCTCTTCAGGATCTTCCATATACTGCCGCAGTGAACTCAGGCCAAACTGCACGCTGCCTGGCCGGACGTCGATATCTTCTTCACGGTTAAATGACACGGCGCGGCGCAGCAGCGCCTGGGTTTCATCGCCGCTCGCCGGAATCTGGTGGTGACGATAAAGCCATTCGCTGACCGCTTCGCGCGTGGGCGCGCACAGCATAGAGGGAAGCAGGGAAGAGCCCTTTTCCATTTCCAGAAGCTGAGGCGCACCATCGCGCATCACCGCAACTGAACAGTTTGCCGTACCATAATCAAAGCCGATAAATTGCATAACATCCCCATGCCGGTGAGAAGGGGGGCGACTTTAGCGGAATGTATAGCCGTGGGCAACTGAATATCAAAGCAAGGCAACATCTGGCGTTTGCTATTATGCTAACGCCATAAAATCATATGGGAACAGGCTATGTTTGAACTTGGTTACCATCCGCCTTATGACTGGGAATGGATGTTCGGTTTCCTGGCCGCACGTGCGGTTTCCGGCATTGAAACCGTTACGCCGACGCGCTATTGCCGCAGCTTTGCGCTGGGCCAACATCAGGGATTAGTCACGCTCGAACCGGATGAAAAGCGCTGCATGTTGAAAATAACGTTATCCGCTGGATTGCTGCCGGTAGCGGAAGAGGTCCTGGCGAGAATACGGCAATTGCTCGATCTGGATCGCAAGCCTCAGTCGTTGCTGGAGAGCCTTGGCGAACTGGCCCAGGCGCGGCCCGGCCTGCGATTACCGGGCTGTATGGATGCTTTTGAACAGGCGATTCGGGCCATTCTGGGGCAGCTGGTGAGCGTGGCGATGGCGGCGAAACTTACCGGAAAAGTGGCGCAGAACTTTGGGGAGCCGCTTGATGGCTTTGCGGAATGGCGGCTTTTTCCCAAAGCCTCCAGGCTTGCAGCGCTGACGCCGGAGCAGCTAAAGCCGTTAGGGATGCCGTTAAAACGCGCAGCGTCAATCATTAATCTGGCACGGCTGGTAGAGGCCGGAGAGTTTCCGCTGACGGCCCCGGCGGATATTGAGCTGGGAGTGAAGCAGCTGATGATTCTGCCAGGGATCGGGCGCTGGACGGCGAACTATTTTGCTTTACGCGGCTGGCAGGCAAGCGATGTTTTTTTACCTGACGATTACCTGATTAAACAGCGATTTCCGGGCATGACTCCCGCCCGCATCCGCCGCTACGCGGAGCGCTGGCAGCCCTGGCGTTCTTATGCGCTGTTGCATATCTGGTACAGCGACGGCTGGCTGCCGCTCGGTTCAGACAACATCAGTTAATCGCAAAATAACCGCTGTTCAGCAACATGGCCAGCGGCTGCGGTGCGCTGATGGTCTCACCGTAAATCAAATCTATACCGATACCGGAAAGGGTATCCATCACCATCGGTGAATCCGCCGGACCTGCTATGGCTTGTAGCGCAAGGCGTTGCGCATGGCCGTGAATAATGGTCACCATCATTTCGTCCATCAGGTTGCAATGTACGTTCTGGATAAGCTCGCTATCGATAATAAGGTAGCTGAAGGCCTGGCGGCCGATCCTGTCAAAGATATCCAAATCCCGGCCTGTATGGGTCAGAATCATCTGGCAGCCCCGGTCGCGAAGGCGCTGCAGATTTTTGTGCGCATGTTCGTATTCGTTCAGCAACGAGTCGCTGTTGATCTGCAGATGCAGCAGGCGAGCCGGGAGCGGGCTGCTGCCCAACATAGCAATCAGCTCATCGACAAAAGCGTCGCTTGCCAGTCCGGCGGAAGAGAGGTGAAGAGCAATGCCAAATCCTTTCTGGGCGATCTGTGCCGCAAATTGACGGAAGAATTCATTGAACACCCGGCGGTCAAGCGCGAGCTGTAACTCGCTCTCAACAAGCCCGCTACGGAAGCTATGTTCGTCTATAGCTTCTCCTTCGCTACTTAAGAACCTGAGCGACAGCAGATAAAAGCTGGTGGACTCAGGCACACGCGGCGGCGCTGCGGCCTGGGCAAGCATCATAATCGGGTTTTCATTGATGATGCGCCACTGTTCATCTATAGCCAGCACGCTGTGGCTTTTTTGCAGGTAATGCTGCTGTACTTCATAGACGGTGACGCGACCACGACCGCTGTTTTTCGAGGCATAGCAGGCGATATCCGCCTGGGATAAGACCTCCGAAGCTACCTTGTTGTCGGCATCAATCTGGGTGATCCCGGCGCTGGCGCCGATACGATGCAGGCTGCCATCCCAGACGAAGTGATAGTCATTGATGGTATCGATAATGCGCTCTGAAATATAGCGAGCATTCTCCGTTGAGCAATCCGGCAGCAGCAGGCCGAACTCATCGCCCCCAAGCCTTGCAAGGAAGTCGCCGGTGCGCAGCATGCTCAGCATCAGGGAAGAGAGTTCACGCAGCAGCGCATCCCCGGCGGCGTGCCCGGCGGTATCGTTAACCGCTTTGAATCTATCGAGATCGATAAATACCAGCGCATGGCGCTGGCGGTTTTCGCCTGCGCTTTGCAAC
Organism: Buttiauxella sp.; assembly: GCA_031993245.1. Lineage (GTDB taxonomy): Bacteria > Pseudomonadota > Gammaproteobacteria > Enterobacterales > Enterobacteriaceae > Dryocola. The sequence continues at coordinate 4,809 of DALYUA010000020.1, forward strand.
AGGCGCTTGAGATGATTTTCAAAACTTACCCGGTTGGCAAGATGCGTCAGGCTGTCGTGCGAGGCGCTGTAGCTAAGCTGTCTGAGCATCTTACGCGACTCGGTAACATCCTGGATAACGAGCACCGAACCGATACTTTGTCCGTCTAACGTCGTCAGCGGCGTAACGTTATAATGAATGTCATGATTGCCACCGTTACGGCAGTGGAGCACCACATCCTGTTCGATGGCCATGCGCGAAAAATCGCCGCTGTGGATGTTTTCCAGCGCAGGTCCGGTTTCGCCAAAGGTAATGCGTAAAATCGTCAGGATATGCTGCCCAATCGCCTCGTCCTGCGGCCAGCCGCTGAGTTTCTCCGCTATCGGGTTCATAAAGGTGACGTTCATATCGATATCGGTACAAATCACCGCTTCACCGATGGAATCCAGCGTGATGTGTAGCCGCTCTTTTTCCTGATACAGAGCTTCGTTAAGCTGTTTGACCTCGGTCATATCAATGTTGATGCCGAGCAGGCGCTCCACATCACCATTTTTATTCAGCACCCGGTTGGCCAGGGAGCGAATATGTCGGATGCCGTCTGCAACTTTTATGCGGTATTCCAGTTTGAACGGCATGCGCGCCCGCAGCGATTCACGCACAATTTTTTCAGCCTGCGGTAGATCTTCAGTGATGATGCACTCCGCCCAAAGTTTATAGCTGGGCTTCACGTGTGGCTGCACTTCGTAGAGCTCAAACATGCGTTTGTCCCAGCTAATCACATCGCTTGCCAGATCCCATTCCCAGATACCGATACCGCCAGCTTCGTTTGCAAGCGTGATGCGTTCCATCAGGCGTTTATTAACCCACTCGGTGTGTTTGAGGTCGTTGATGTCTTCAATCTGGGCTATCAAATAAAGGGGAGAACCATCGGTATCGCGGACCACGGATACTGCCAGCAGGGCCCACACCACACTCCCCTCGCTGGTGTAATAGCGCTTTTCCATTGAATAGCTGTTGATATCGCCTGCGAGCAGCATTTCAAGCTGCTGAAGATCGGCATGTAGATCTTCCGGCCAGGTGATCTGCTGGAAGGTCAGCGCGCGTAGCTGATCTGCCGTGTAGCCCAGGAAATTGCTCAGGGATTTATTTACCTGAATCCACTGGCCCTCAATGGAGACCAGCGCCATGCCGATTGCGGAGTATTCCATCGCGTTACGAAAACGCGCTTCGCTCTCGGTGATATGTTTACGCTCTTCGCGAAAGGAATACATCACCATCGTCATTACGTTAAGCGGGAGCAAAATCATCAGGAAAGGGAGCCACCGGGCGTTATCCGCCATTGGCAGATGCGGCATCGCCATTGAAACGCCGTTGGGTGCCATCATTAAAGACACCGCCATCAGCGTGGCGAGGAAAATGGTGAAGGCTTCCAGACGCGGCAACCGGATTGCGCTCCACATCAGCAGAACGATGATAAAGGTGAAGGGCCCGGGGGCAAAGCGTAGTATGAGATAACTTAATGCGAGGGTGATAACGAAAGTTATCACCGCTTCGAGCAAGATTTTCGGGTTGTAATGACGCCAGAAATAGCGGGGTTTGATGAGCAGTGCCGCCGGGAGCAACGCCAAAGCTCCAGTGGCCTCGGAAAGCACCCAGACTAAGAACATTTTTATCGCGCCATCACCGTCAGGACCAGCCAGCCAGATGACGAGCAGGCCGCTTATAATGGGCGGTACTACCGCACTACAAAGCGCAAGGCGAATCCAGCCGTTGAGGTTCTGCAGGGGATGTTGCGCAGGCAAAAAGCGGCGCATGAGCATGGCCGTCATCAACGCCTGAATAATATTGATAACGGTGAAAAAGAGGTTTATTTCCTTTAAAGGAAATAAAAATGCCGTGGCGCCCACGCTGCCCGCTGAGCAAAAAACGGATATCAGAGGCCACAGACGCGATGGGTTACGAAAAAAAGCGACTGTCATCACCGAGGTTGGGAACCATAACGGCGCCACTATGGTGTCAGCGGAGGTTAACTTCAGTGAGTAAAAAGTAAAAATAAAGCTCAATAACCCCAGACCCAGCAGGAGCAACTTGCGTGGAGTAGTGTCCTGCTTATGTATATTATTTTTGGTCATTCCCGCGAAATCCGTTGAGGCAGTGCCGCCAGGTGCATGCCCGGATGCAAAAATAGATAGGTTCGGTTTATGCTAGTACAAACAATTTACAATTCCTATGGCGTCCGCTCATAATTTAACATCAAGGTGTTATAAAAAATGTGGCCGCTCCAGGCTTATTTTCATTTATGCCGTCGGCATGTTATTTGCCCGGTAAAAACCCTGCTGCAAATTATCATTCTCAGAACTGCTGGCACGCTGCTTGCGCAAAATCTTCCGCAGCTAACCATTATTCTGGTATCACCCGGCGGTTATCCCTATAATTGCCGCGTTTGACGCAACTTGCGTCGCCCTTCCTTAACATTAAGTCTACAAGGCTCGTTAACAACATGACTGACAAGTCCCATCAATGCGTCATCATCGGGATAGCCGGCGCATCGGCTTCAGGAAAAAGTCTCATTGCCAGTACACTGTATCGCGAACTGCGCGATCAGGTCGGTGACCAACACATTGGTGTCATTCCAGAAGATAGCTACTACAAAGATCAAAGCCATCTGTCGATGGAAGAGCGCGTTAAAACCAACTATGACCACCCCAGCGCGATGGACCATAATCTGCTGTTCCAGCATCTGCAGATGCTGAAATCCGGTAAAGCTATTGAGCTGCCGGTGTACAGTTATGTGGAACATACCCGCACCGCTAACACCGTTCACCTGGTGCCGAAAAAAGTCATTATTCTGGAAGGGATTTTGTTACTAACGGATGCCCGGCTGCGTGAAGAGATGAACTTCTCTATTTTTGTCGATACGCCGTTAGATATCTGCCTGATGCGCCGCATGAAACGCGATGTCAACGAGCGTGGCCGCTCGATGGACTCGGTGATGGCCCAGTATCAGAAGACCGTCCGCCCAATGTTTTTGCAGTTTATTGAACCCTCTAAACAGTACGCCGATATCATCGTACCTCGCGGGGGCAAGAACCGCATTGCTATCGATATTCTGAAAGCTAAAATTAGCCAGTTCTTTGAATAATCTCATCACCTGATGGCCCATTGCGGGCGTGCTTTTCTGGACGAAGGTTCGGCACACGCTCGCAAAATACAATGAATTTCCTGTAATTATCTGTCGTTCCGTGGATATCTGTGGCCCGGTGTGGCAGGGTAAACATAACTGTGCCTGATAAGGAGAATCTGCGATGCGTTTGTGTGACCGCGATATTGAAGCCTGGCTTGATGACGGGCGCTTAACAATTGCTCCGCGTCCACCGGTTGAGCGCATCAACGGCGCGACCGTTGATGTACGTCTGGGAAATAAATTCCGTACCTTCAGCGGGCATACTGCGCCATTCATCGACCTTAGCGGTCCGAAAGATGAGGTTACCGAAGCGCTGGAACGTGTGATGAGTGACGAAATCGTGCTTGCCGAGGGCGAAGCATTTTTTCTGCATCCGGGGGAGCTGGCGCTGGCGGTTACGCTTGAATCGGTCACGCTACCTGCCGACCTGGTGGGCTGGCTGGATGGCCGCTCCTCGCTGGCTCGCTTAGGGCTGATGGTTCACGTTACCGCGCATCGTATCGATCCGGGCTGGCATGGCTGTATCGTGCTTGAGTTCTATAATTCCGGTAAATTACCCCTGGCGTTACGCCCGGGTATGATGATCGGTGCGCTAAGCTTCGAACCTCTTTCTGGCCCCGCCGCTCGCCCTTATAATCGCCGCCAGGATGCGAAGTACCGCGATCAGCAAGGTGCCGTAGCCAGTCGTATTGATAAAGACTGAGTTAACGCCTTCAAGAGGATGCTATGAGACGATTATTAACCGCGCTGATGATTTTGCTGGTTGTGATAATAGCCGGCCTTTCTGCGTTGGTCCTGTTGGTCAATCCCAACGATTTTCGCGCTTATATGGTGCGTCAGGTAGAACAGCGTAGCGGTTACCAGCTTGTATTAGAAGGGCCCTTGCGCTGGCATGTCTGGCCGCAGCTCAGCATTTTGTCCGGACGAATGTCTCTTACGGCGCCCGGTGCGGCCCAGCCTCTTGTCAGTTCAGATAATATGCGCCTTGATGTGGCGCTCTGGCCTTTGCTTTCGCACCAGCTCCGGATTCGCCAGGTTATGCTCAAGGGCGCGGTCATCCAGCTTACGCCGCTTAGCGAAGAGCGTAAGCCTGAAAATGCCCCGGTAGGCCCAATGGGGAACAATTCTCCGGCAGCTGAAACCGAACCCGGCTGGTCTTTTGATATCGCCAGGCTCAAAGTTGCCGACAGCGTATTAGTCTTCCAGCACGACAATGACGAACAGATCGCCGTGCGTAATATCAACCTGCAAATGGAACAGGATGATAAAAAGCAGGCCCATGTGGAGTTCAGCAGCCGTATCAATCGTGACCAGCGCGATCTGAATTTGTCGCTGGTTGCCGATCTGGATACGAGCGCTTTTCCACAGAAGCTGGATGCAACGATTTCCCGGCTCAATTATCAGCTTAAAGGCGCCGATTTGCCCAAAGCGGGCATTACTGGCGATATCACGTTACAGGCTAGCTGGGATCGGCCGGAGAAAAAACTCGAACTGAACAACCTGCAGCTTACCGCTAATGACAGCGATCTGCAGGGCAGGGCGAGCGTAGCTCTGGGCGAAAAGCCGAGGTGGGCGGCAGATCTGAAGGCGACCAATCTGAATCTGGATAAGCTGTTCGTGGCAACAGCGACAACGAACAACACGGTGGCACAGCGCGGTCAGCAGCAGCATACACTACCGCGTCCGGTTATTGCCGCAGGCGAGGAGGAGACTTCCTATCGCAATCTACGCGACTTTAGCGCGCAGGTTACTGTAGCTGCGAAAAACGTGCGCTGGCGTGGGCTTGAATTCACCAATGTTCACTCCTCCGTCAGCAATGATTACGGCCTGCTTAATATTACCGAACTGGCAGGAGAGTTTGGCAAAGGAAGTCTGTCTTTGCCGGGCGTGCTTGATGCGCGCGATGATGTACCGCGTCTGGCCTTCCACCCGCAAATAAGCAATATTGAAATTGCCCCTGTTCTTACCGATTTCGACTATCCAATAGCCCTGTCAGGCCTGCTTTCAATGCAGGGCGAATTCAGCGGAGACAAGCTGGATGCCGAAGCATTCCGTCGTTCATGGCAGGGGGAGGCGAATATTACGATGGCCAACTCTCGCCTGCAGGGTATGAACTTCCAGCAGTTGATTCAGCAGGCCGTTGAACGCAGCAATAGCGACGTTAAGGCGCAGCAAAGCTATGAGAATGTCACCATCCTGGATCATTTCACCGCTGCGGCCACGCTCGATAAGGGCCAACTGCATCTGGAGAAGATGAACGGCAGCTCTTCGCTGCTAGCGCTGACAGGCGAAGGGACTATGGATCTTGTAAAAGAGGCGTGTGATACCCACTTTTCTGTGAAAGTAACAGAAGGCTGGAAAGGCGACAGCAAGCTTATCACCGTGCTAAAAGAGACGCCGATCCCGCTGCGGGTTTATGGCCCGTGGGCGAATCTGAACTACAGCCTGCAGGTTGACCAGGTGCTGCGAAAACAGCTCCAGGACGAGGCGAAGCGCCGTCTGCAACAGTGGGTGGATCGTAATAAAGACAGCAGTAAGGCAAAGGATGTACAGCGGTTACTGGATAAGCTTTAGGTCAAAAGGGGGGATGGCGGCCTGCGCTTATCCACCTTACAAATGCCGGATAAAGTCGTAGGTCGGGTGAGCGCCAGCGCCACCCGACACCCCTCAATCTAAACCCCGTAATCCATCTCGTCATCTTCCACCAGCGGCACAATCTGTACCCTCTGCACACGGTGACTTTCAACCTGCAACGTTTTCAACTGATAGTTACCCACCTGAACGGTTTCCCCGGCGGCGGGCACCCGCTGAAGATATTCCATCAGCAGGCCAGCAATGGTGTGATAGGTACGCCTGTCATCAAGCGGCAGCGGAATGTACTGCACTAAATCCTCCAGCGGCATATGTCCATTTGCCGTCCAGCTACCGTCCGGGTTTTTCTGGATATCGTGGCGGGCGTCAATCTCTTCAACCTCGTTAGGCAGATTGCCGGCGATAGTCTCCATTACGTCGCTTAACGTCACAATCCCTTCAATCGAACCAAACTCATCCACCACAAATGCGAAGTGCGTACGCGCGTTGCGGAACTGCTCCAGCGCCTGCAGAAGCGGCAGTGTTTCAGGGAAGACGAGCGGCTGGCGAATCAGCGTTTCGAGATTGAGCGGCTCGCCTCGCAAAGATTGCGTAAGCAAATCGATAATGTGCACCACGCCGAGCACTTCATCGCCGTCATCGGTTATCACTATGCGGGTGTGCTGATTTTTGTCGAGGATCTCCCGGACATGCTCGTCCGGCTCCGTAAGCTTCACATGCTCCACGTCGTGGCGTGAAGTCATGATGCTGCTGACGGTACGCTGGTTAAGATGCAGCACGCGCTCAATCATCAGGCGCTCTTGCGGATTAAAAATCCCGTTCTGTTGATCATGATCGGCAATCAGGGAAGCGGTCTGAGCATCAAGCTCCGCCTCTTCTTTTTTACCGTTGAGCAATCTTAAAACGGCTTCGGCGGTGCGCTGGCGCAAAGAGTGATTCGCCGACAGAAAACGGCGGCGGTTAAAAATGGCCAACTGATTTAGCGACTCTATTAATACAGAGAAGCCGATTGCGGCATAGAGATAGCCTTTCGGGATGTGATAGCCGAAGCCGTCCGCCACCAGGCTAAAGCCAATCATCAGCAAAAAGCTCAGGCACAGAATAACAATGGTTGGATGGCTGTTCACAAAGCGCGTCAGGGCTTTGCTGGCAAGCAGCATCAGGCTGATGGCGATAATGACCGCGGCCATCATGACGGCCAGGTGGTCCACCATCCCAACGGCGGTGATTACCGAATCGAGAGAAAATACCGCATCAAGAATGACAATCTGCGCGACGACGGGCCAGAAACGAGCGCCGCGCCGCTGGGTTTGCGCTTCACTGTCTTTCCCCTCCAGCCGTTCGTTAAGCTCCACCGTCGCCTTGAACAGCAGAAACAGGCCGCCCAAAAGCATGATTAAATCACGTGCGCTAAAGCTAAAGCTTCCCACGGTAAAGAGGGGCGTTGTAAGCGTCACAAGCCAGGAAATAGATGCTAACAGCAGCAGGCGCATCAGCATGGCAAGGACAAGCCCGGTAACGCGGGCGCGGTCACGCTGCGCAGGCGGGAGTTTCTCGGCAAGGATGGCGATAAACACCAGATTATCAATGCCCAGCACCAGCTCGATCACAACCAGCGTGACCAGCCCGGCCCAAATTGATGGATCGGCAATCCATTCCATATAGCGGTATGCACCTTTTTATTGATGAGGAGTTTAGGCGTTAAAGTATGACAAAGGGCACAGTAAAATAATGGGTAATCATCCGTTAAATTGCAATGGCACCCTGAGATTAATCTTAGCTAATATCCAGAATGCATGTTTTTTATCGTTATATATCCATTAAGTAACCAGGGTAAATAATTTAAAAGGAATACATTAAACCGAGGATATGTATTTATTATGACGGAATATATATGAGATATATCTGTATGTGTTTGCGCTGCCAAGTTGAATGAAATAGTTTGTCAATGTAAAGAAAATCCTAAATGCTGAGTTTTGCGCTGTTAATATTATTCTTAAAAGTATCGCTATTCCTGGCAGGCACCTTGCCTGTATTTGGGTTAGCTGTAACAATCGATAACAGTTCTGGCAATGGATGTATTTTTATAATTAGTTAGTGTGGCATTTTAGCGCTTCATTACTCGTAGCTATGCCTTATGGATAAATAGATACAGATTTATCTCAGGATCAGTGTCCTCTTATTATCTACTGTTTTTTCAGTGGGTTGGTGCCTGTAAGCCAAGGGCGGTAGCGTGCCTGAAGGCAAGCGTTTAAGCCTCAGTTATTCTGTCAATAGGATATCAGGAAATAAACAAGTTTTAGGATTGATGCCAGTTATTAACGCAAGCCAGGATGCACAATTTTCTGCTGCGGCCACCCGGTAATTGGTCGCTTATTTTATTCGCTCAGGATAATTACTCTGCCATAGTGATAAATACTCAATGATAAAATACAAACTTAAATTGATGCCTTTATTGGTATCTGTAACCCTGATGAGCGGTTGCACAGTGCTTCCCGGTAGCAATATGTCAACGATGGGAAAAGATGTTATCAAGCAGCAGGATGCGGACTTCGATCTGGACCGCATGGTTAACGTTTATCCGTTAACGCCGCGCCTGGTGGAACAATTACGCGTGCGTCCCGCCGTTGCGCAGCCAAATATGCCTCTGGACCGGGAGATTGCCGATTACCAGTACCGTGTCGGGCCGGGAGATGTGCTTAATGTCACCGTCTGGGATCACCCCGAGTTGACCACGCCGGCCGGGCAGTATCGTAGCTCAAGCGATACCGGTAACTGGGTGCAGTCTGACGGCACCATGTTCTATCCCTATGTGGGCAAAGTAAAAGTGACCGGCAAGACCCTTGCCGAAATTCGTAGTGATATTACCGGCCGCCTTGCGCAGTACATTGCTGACCCGCAGGTGGACGTTAATATCGCCGCTTTCCGCTCGCAAAAAGCCTATGTCTCCGGCCAGGTGAATAAATCCGGCCAGCAGGCAATAACCAACGTTCCGCTGACAATCCTTGATGCCATCAACGCCGCAGGCGGCCTGACCGACGCTGCCGACTGGCGCAACGTGGTGCTGACGCACAACGGCCAGGAAAAGCGTATCTCACTGCAGGCGCTGATGCAGAATGGCGATCTGAGCCAGAACCATCTGCTGTATCCGGGCGACATCCTGTTTGTTCCGCGCAATGACGACCTGAAAGTCTTTGTGATGGGCGAAGTGAAGAAACAAACCACCCTGAAAATGGACTTCAGCGGCATGACGCTGACCGAAGCGCTCGGCCAGGCGGAAGGGCTGGATATGACCTCGTCTAACGCCAGCGGCATCTTCGTGATCCGTCCGTTGAAGGGGCAGCAGGGGGGCAAGATCGCCAACATTTACCAGCTCGATATGTCTGACGCGACCTCGCTGGTGATGGGCACTGAATTCCATCTGCAGCCTTACGACGTGGTGTACGTCACAACCGCGCCGGTAACGCGCTGGAACCGCCTGATCAACCAGTTGCTGCCAACCATCAGCGGTGTTCGTTATATGACGGATACAGCCAAAGATATCCATACATGGTAACGCCCTATGTTTAATAAAATTCTTGTGGTGTGCGTGGGGAATATTTGCCGATCGCCAACCGGCGAACGCCTGCTCAGGACTTATCATCCCGCGCTTACCGTTAACTCTGCGGGGCTAGGGGCGCTAGTGGGGAAAGGGGCCGATGCCAGCGCTGCTCGCGTGGCGCAGGAGCATAATCTTTCCCTTGAAGGGCATTGCGCACAACAGGTTTCAGCCCGGATGTGCCGCGATTACGACCTGATCCTCACGATGGAAAAACGTCATATTTCCGCAATCTGCGAAATGGCGCCTGAGATGCGCGGCAAAGTGATGCTCTTTGGCCACTGGGATGCGGAGCGGGAAATTCCCGATCCTTATCGCAAAAGTCGCGACGCTTTCGAAGCGGTCTATGACCTTCTCGATCTTTCCGCCCAAAAGTGGGCTAACGCACTCAATGCTCATCAGGGATAACAATGACTGACAAAGTACATCGTTCGGGCGCCTCGACCGAGGGCAATGATGAAATCGATATTGGCCGTCTGTTTGGCACCGTTCTTGAAGCCCGCTGGTGGGTGCTGGGCATCACGGCGGTCTTCGCGCTGCTGGCCGTAATTTACGCCCTGTTTGCCACGCCAATCTATAAAGCCGATGCGCTGGTGCAAATCGAACAAAACGCGGGTAATTCGCTGGTTAATGATATCAGTTCCGCACTTACCAATAAGCCACCGGCTTCTGCCGCTGAGATGCAGTTAATCCAGTCTCGTCTGGTGCTGGGAAAAACCGTTGAGGATCTCAACCTTGATATTGCCGTGGCTAAAAATACCTTCTGGCTGTTTGGTGCCGGCTGGGATCGTCTTCACGGACGCCAGAATGACACGGTAAAAGTTACTGATTTCAACCTGCCTGCGGGCGCGGGCAAAGATATCTTTACCATTGAAGTGCTCAGCCCAACCCAGTATCTGCTGACCAGCGACAACGGCTTCAGCGCGAAGGGGCAGGTTGGACAGACGCTGAGCAAAGACGGCGTCTCCATAAAGGTGGACGGCATTAAAGCGCAGGTGGGCGACACCTTCACCGTCACCAAATACTCCACGCTCGGCATGATTAATCAGCTCCAGGGCAGCCTGACGGTGGCAGAAAACGGTAAAGATACCGGCGTGCTGAGTCTCTCTTATACCGGGGAAGATAAAGATCGGATTCGTGCCATTCTGGACAGCATTACCCGTAACTACCTGGAGCAAAACGTTCAGCGTAAATCGGAAGAGGCGGCGAAGAGCCTTAAATTCCTCGCGGAACAGCTACCGGAAGTGCGCAGCCGTCTGGATGCAGCAGAAAACAAACTGAACGCCTATCGTCAGCAGCAGGATTCGGTAGATTTGACGCTGGAAGCGAAATCCGTCCTCGACACCATGGTTAATATTGATGCGCAGCTCAATGAATTGACCTTTAAAGAAGCTGAAATCTCCAAGCTCTACACCAAGGCTCACCCGGCCTACCGCACGCTGCTGGAAAAACGTAAGACGCTGGAAGATGAAAAAACTCGTCTGAACGGCCGCGTAACCGCCATGCCGAAAACGCAGCAGGAAATCGTGCGCCTGACCCGCGACGTGGAATCCGGCCAGCAGGTTTACATGCAATTGCTGAATAAACAGCAGGAGCTGAAAATTACCGAGGCCAGCACCGTGGGCGACGTGCGTATCGTTGATTCGGCAATCACCCAGCCTGGTATCGTTAAGCCGCAAAAGGCCCTGATTGTGCTGGGCGCGATTATTCTTGGCCTGATATTGTCAATTGTCGGCGTGCTGCTGCGCTCCCTGTTTAACCGCGGTATCGAAAGCCCGGCGGCGCTGGAAGAGGCGGGGCTTAGCGTTTACGCCAGCATTCCTCTGTCTGAATGGCAGAAATCCCGTGACAACGCCACCGCGCGTAACGTCAAAGGCGCGAGGCGCAATAAACAAAGTCAGCTGCTGGCGGTGGGCAATCCTACGGATCTGGCGATTGAGGCCATCCGCAGCCTGCGTACCAGTCTGCATTTTGCCATGATGCAGGCCCCTAACAATGTTCTGATGCTGACCGGGGTAAGCCCCTCCATCGGTAAAACATTCGTCTGCGCCAACCTTGCTGCGGTGATTAGCCAGACCAACAAGCGTGTGCTGCTTATCGACTGTGATATGCGTAAAGGCTATACCCACGAACTGTTGGGCACCACCAACGTGAACGGCCTTTCAGATGTGCTTTCCGGCCAGGGGGATGTCACGCGCTGCGCGCAGAAAACCTCGGTGCCTGATTTCGACCTCGTCCCGCGCGGGCAGGTGCCACCGAATCCTTCCGAGCTGCTGATGAGCGATCGCTTTGGCGAACTGGTGAAGTGGGCAAGCGCGCACTACGACCTGGTGTTGATTGATACCCCGCCAATTCTTGCCGTTACCGACGCCGCCATTGTTGGCCGTCACGCAGGCACCACGCTGATGGTGGCGCGTTATGCGGTAAACACGTTGAAAGAGGTGGAAACCAGCCTCAGCCGCTTCGAGCAGAACGGTATCCAGGTGCGCGGCATAATCCTTAACTCTATCTTCCGGCGTGCGGCAGGTTATGAGGATTACGGCTACTACGAATACGAATATAAATCTGACGCTAAATAAGCCTGCGCTAAATGGCAGCTTATCCGCCCTGCGTTTTACATGCGCAGGGCGGCCAGGCGGCAGCGTCATCTATCGTGAAAGCCACACTTTTCTCATCAATGAGACTTTTTTGGGGAGTGTCATGAATATCACTACATCGCGCCCGCTGATTTCTATTTATATGCCTACCTGGAATCGTCAGCAGTTGGCCATTCGCGCCATCAAATCCGTGCTGCGCCAGGATTTTGCAAACTGGGAAATGATCATCGTTGATGACTGCTCCTCCTCTTTTGAGCAGCTTCAGCTTTTTGTTGAAGAGCTTAACGATAAGCGCGTGCGCTATACCCGCAACGACTACAATTCCGGGGCCTGCGCGGTGCGTAACCAGGCTATTCGTCAGGCGACAGGTGAATTTATTACCGGTATTGATGATGACGATGAGTGGACGCCGAATCG
>DALYUA010000021.1:0-17037 GCA_031993245.1 Buttiauxella sp.
GGCAGCCCAGGCGAGTTTGATAAAGAACAGGTTAAACGCGAAGTTCATGCCCGAAGAGCGCACCCCGGTTTTCCATTCGCCGTAGTCATCGGCAAAGGCCATGATGGAAAAATGCAGCGGCAGCGTGAACCCCAGGATAATGCCGTTGCCGAGAATAACCGCCAGCCACAGCGTCTGATAAGCGGGCCCGGCGGGCAGCATCCACATTCCCACCGCAAGCGCTGCCAGCACCAGGTTGGTGTAATAATAGAGTTTGACCGTATCAAAGCGGCGGGACAGCGGATTAACGATTACCGCACCCAGAATGGCGGCGAACGTCACCATGGTAAAGAACAGCGAGGCGAAAGCCGCGCTCCCCTGCAACACATAGGTGATGAAGTACATATAGCCGCCACCGCGCAGGTTGAATACGTTAATCAGCAGAAAAGACATCACCAGACTCAGCAATAGCTGGTCGTTTTTACGCAGCCCGGCGAGGTGCTCACGCAGGGTAAATTTGCCCATCAGCGCCAGCGGCACCCGTTCACGAACCCAGAAGAAACAGCATAAAAACATCACAACGGCGACGGCGCACAGAATGCCAACACCCGTTTGATAACCTTTTGCTGCATTACCCTGGCCGATGACTTCAACCAGCCACGGCAGGCCAACGGAAACCAAAAACCCTGCCACACCGCACAGTACAAATCGCCAGGACTGGCAGGAAATCACTTCATCGTGGCGGGTGGTCATGGTGTTAATAAGCGCGCAGTAAGGCACGTTGATGGCGGTATAACCTACTGAAAGTAAAAGATAGGTCCCGAAGGCCCAGAGAATTTTCATGTTGGCGCTGAGATCGGGCACCGTGAAGGTCAACACGCCGATAATGCCGATCGGCACCGCCACCCAGAGTTGCCAGGGGCGAAAACGACCATAACGGCTTTGTGTGCGATCGGCGATAATTCCCATTAACGGATCGGAAATAGCATCAAAAACTCGCAGGGCGATAAATAATGTCCCGACAATGGCCGGGGTTAAACCAAAAACATCGGTATAGAAAAAGGTAAGGAAATTCATAATCAGGCAGGTAATTACCGTACCGCCCGCATCCCCCAGTCCGTAACCTATTTTCTCACGGACCGAGAGTTTGTCGTTTACAGCCGATGTTGCAATATCAGTATTATTTATAGGGGTAGAGGTCATGGTTAACGCCTCGCGTCATCGGGTTTAGGAACCTGGATTTGTTATTTTTGACTTTGGCAACGTACCCGGATAATTCTGCACGCAATTCAAACATCAACAAGGCGATGAAAAAGTATAAAAAGGTGACGATTCCGACCTGATGAGAAAACTGTGAAGAAGATCGACAAACAGGGCTAATCCTTCTCCTGTACCGCACATTGTCTCTACACTGCAGGAAGGAAAGCGAAAAGAGAATAGTTTAAATGCTTGATTTAAATATTTCTTTGCCGATTACCGTGCAGAACGGCGGGCTATTTATTTCACGTGGAGTGGGCAGCCATCCACAGCGCGACCTGGATTCCTGGGAACTGATTTTTATCGAAAAAGGGACGCTTACGATCAAAGAGAACGACACATTATTCAGCGTCAATGCAGGGGAAAGTTTATTACTTTGGCCTCATCGCAAACACGTGGGCGTCGGCACTTTTCCGGAAGATTTAAAATTTTACTGGCTTCACTTTGAACTGCATCCGCAAACTAAAAAGCAAAGTAATTTTCCCGCTTCGCTATTATCTCTGCCGCAGCATGGAAAAGTCCGCGATCCTCAGTATGTTATTTCTTTATTCCGCCAGTTTTTAAGCGAGCAGGAAGCATTAACCCGGAGTACGGCACTGGAATTAATTCTGCTGCTGATAATGCAGCAGCTTTCCATGGCCGCAGGCGATATTCCACAGAAGGAAAACAGCGGCGTAGCGTTGGCTTACAAAGCCCGGCAGTTGATTCGCACTCAGTATCATTTAGCTATCACCACCTCAACGCTTGCCGGACAGCTCCATTGTAATGCGGATTATCTGGGCCGCGTTTACCGACGCGCGTTTCACCTGACGATTACGGAAGCGATTCATCGCCAGCGCGTACTGAGCGCGGAAAAACTGCTGCTGACGGATTCGTGTTCGCTAAGCGAAGTGGCAGAGCGCTGTGGCTTTCAGGACGTGGGCTATTTTCGGCAGATATTTCGTAAGGCGGTAGGGCTAACCCCCGCCGCCTGGAAGCGTCGATACTGTAAGGAGCATATTAATTCGGATTGAAACTAGCCTGGCTTCTGATTACGGTTTTCTTTGCTGTACCGGACACGCAAGGCATCTTATTTCTTATTCAGCATCGCTTTCAAATCAGCAAAAGGATTGTACGTCGCTTCGCCGACGTCTTTCTGCGCATCTTCGCCCGCGATTACGGTCGAACCGTATTGATCCGCTTCGGTGTACTTTGAGTGCTCATGGTCATGGCAATACAGGCATAGCAGCTCCCAGTTACTGCCGTCTTCCGGGTTGTTGGTATGATCGTGATCCATATGGTGGACGGTAAGCTCGCGCAGGTTTGAGTAGACGAACTCACGGGAGCAACGACCGCAAACCCACGGGAAGAGTTTCAGCGCTTTTTCGCGGTAGCCGCTTTCCAGCCGCGTATAGTTTTTCGGGATGATGGCCATAATTGATACCTGATAGAAAATGTAAGGGTGAAAGCCCGTCCGGCTAAATCCCTCTGATAGCCTTCCCCCAACGGAGGAAGGCTCCGTTAATTCTACTACGCTTCTGCCCAGGCCCGCTCAATCTCTTCGGCCAGAATCTTCACGCCCGCCTCTATTTTTTCCGGCTCCGGCACGTAGTTCATACGCATGCACTGGTGCGTGTGCGGCCAGGGTTTATCCAGCCCCGGGAAGAAGTAGTCGCCCGGCACCATCAGCACGCCGCGCTTTTTCAGGCGCTGGTAGAGCAGTTCAGTAGTGATCGGTAAATCCTTAAACCACAGCCAGAGGAAAATCGCCCCTTCTGGTTTATGGATCAGGCAGCGTTCCGGCGACAAATAGCGGCGAATAACTGCGATAGTTTCCTGCACGCGCTGGTAGTAAAAGGGTTTGATGACGGTTTCAGACAGGCGCAGCAGATCGTTGCGTTTGATCATCTCCGTAGCCATCGCAGGCCCGATACCGCCCGGCGCCAGGCTGATAATGCCATTCATATTGCTGATAGCAGAGATGATTTTTTCATTGGCGATAATAATGCCGCAGCGGCTGCCCGGCAGGCCGAGCTTCGACAGGCTCATGCATAGCACGATGTTCGGGTTCCACAGCGGACGCGCTTCGCTGAAAATAATACCCGGGAACGGCACGCCATAGGCATTATCAATCACCAGCGGGATACCGTGCTGGTGCGCCAGCGCATCAAGTTTTATCAGCTCTTCATCGGTGATGACGTTACCCGTTGGGTTGGTCGGACGCGAGACGCAGATCATCCCGGTGTCTTCCCCGATGTGCAAATGTTCGAAATCGACGTGGTATTTAAACTGGCCTTCCGGCAGCAGTTCAATGTTCGGACGCGCCGAGACAAACAGATCTTCTTCGAGACCAGAATCGCCGTAGCCGATATATTCAGGCGCCAGCGGGAAGAGCACTTTTTTAGTGCTGCCATCGGCGTGGCGACCGGCAAAGAGATTAAATAAGTAGAAAAATGCGCTCTGACTGCCGTTTGTCAGCGCAATATTCTGCGGTTCAATATCCCAACCTGATTCGGTGCGAAGCATACCGGCAAGCGCGTCGAGTAGCTCACTTTTCCCCTGCGGACCGTCGTAGTTGCACAGCGCATCAGCCATTTTCCCGCTCGCCAGCATATCTGCCAGCAGGTTCTGGAAATATTCGTTCATCGCGGGTATCTGTGCAGGGTTACCGCCGCCGAGCATAATGGCACCCGGCGTACGTAAACCGTCGTTGAGGTCCTCCATCAGGCGTGTAATGCCTGCATGGCGGGTAAATTTGTCGCCGAAAAGTGAAAACGTCATAACGTAGATCTGTCGCTTACTGTCAAAAAGAGGCTAACCATAGCGCCGGAGATGACGCGGTGCAAACGCATTAAGGATAGCCTGCCATTGTCAATATGCTGTCCTGAGCGGAATAAATAGCATTAAATGCCGATCATTGATTCCCCGCCCAAACCACCATCACTTTATCGTCATCCGCCTGGCGGCTAAATCCGTAGCCCTCTTTCATGCTCAACGTGTTCTGCTTGCCTGCGCCCACCGCCGGGTGGCGAGCGCGGAACTGGCTGATTTTTTCCCAGTGTGCGAGCGTGGCGGTGTTCTGGCCCCAGTTCATATCGGAGCGCGTGCCCTGTAGCGGATCGGAACCTGTCGGGCCAAACGGACGCTCCGTTTCATCGCCGTAGAAAATCTGCACCGCGCCGGGAGCCAGCAACAGAAGTTCTGCGGCCCGCTGTCCGCCTTCACGGAACAGGCGTGTATCGTGCGAGGAAAGGTAGCTAAGCACGTTGAAACTCTGCAGTTTTTCAGCCATTTGCTGCCAGGTGATATCCATGTTCGACAGGCAGTCCGTGGCTTTCGCAGCCTGATCCTGGTAATCAAAGTTGATCATCGCGTCAAAGCCGCTGCGATAGTAGTCGCTTTTCATCACCCCGTGACCCCAGGATTCTCCCGTCATCCAGAATGGCGCATCGTCCATTTTTTTGTCCGGGTTAGCCTGTTTCCAGGCGGCCAGCGCCTCCACCGACTGGGCTTTCAGCTGTTTCCAGGCCGCTTTTTCAACGTGTTTGGCAGTATCGACACGGAAGCCGTCAATGCCGTAATCGCGCACCCACTGACTAAGCCAGTGCGTCATATAATCGCGCACTGTGTATCCCGCAATCTCTTTGGCATTAGTGTCAGGCTTGTGGCGATAGAACACCGGCAGGCCTGCTGGCTGCGTTGACTCGGTTTTCAAATCCGGCAGGAAGGCAAGCGACATAGTGAGATCGTCAAAGCCCGGATTGTCGTAATCGCCGATATCCGTGCGGATCCAGTTCTTGCCCCACCAGTTTTGCCAGGCGGTTTTATCGCTGAAGTTAATGTAATCATTAAAGGTATGCCAGCTCTGGCCGGGGCCGGGTTTCCAGTCGGTCCAGTGTTTACCGAGCGTTTTGCTCAGTTCGTCGCCTTTGAGGTACATCGCGCCAAACTGGTATTCCTGCATGTCCGCAA
This sequence comes from Buttiauxella sp., assembly GCA_031993245.1. GTDB lineage: Bacteria > Pseudomonadota > Gammaproteobacteria > Enterobacterales > Enterobacteriaceae > Dryocola. The sequence goes on from DALYUA010000021.1 coordinate 5,188, forward strand.
GCGTCGCGTAGCCGGCGTGGTTCATGACGATATCAAACAGGATGCGGATACCGCGCTTGTGGGCTTCGTCCACCAGCTTGCGCAGGTCGTCTTCGGTCCCCATGTTGGCGTCAAGCTTCGTCCAGTCCATGGTGTAGTAGCCGTGATAGGCGTAGTGCGGGAAATCCCCTTTCGTGCCGCCGCCGACCCAGCCGTGAATTTGTTCCAGCGGGGAGCTAATCCACAGCGCATTGACCCCGAGGTTTTGCAGGTAGTCTAGCTTACCGGTTAAACCGGCGAGATCGCCGCCGTGGAAAGTGGCTATCTCTTCCATGCCGTCTTTGTGGCGACCGTAGCTGCTATCGTTTGCGGGATTGCCGTTCACAAAGCGGTCAGTTAAGACAAAATAAACTGTCGCGTTATGCCAGCTAAACGGCGCGGCTTTTTCTGTGGCCGCGCTTTCGAGCAACAGTAAGCCGTTGCTGTTTGCCGCCGGCATCATGGTTATCTGCCCTTGCTTAACCGTCGCCGTTTGCCCGCTGTAAAAATCACGCACTTCGCTGCCTTCCGGGAAGGTTTTGCTTACCCCTACGGTCAACGGCTTGCCATCCCATTTCGGGCACTGACGGATTACATCAACAGGCGCGGCTGACGCAGTGCTTTTTACGCTCAGCATAAGCGTCGGCGTGCCGCTGCGCATATCGATTTGCACCTGATAATTCCCTTCGCGGAAAAGCTTCCACTGCGGGGCTTCCCCTTCACAGGGCTTAAGCGAGAGCATCTGATTGAGCTTGATAGTTTCGGCGGGCTGCCAGCAGACCTGGTCTTGCTTCAGGTTTAGCGGCAAAGTGCCTTTCGCAAGCTCAGATTCGCTCACAAAAACACCAGGCCTTTGTTCTTTAAAAGCATTCAGACCCGTTGCCGACCAGTTTGCCAACGCGAGTCCCGGGAAAAGTAAAAACAGCAGAGGAATTTTTTTCATTTTTTTTATCCATGGGCATCTTTTGACCAGTGTGGCATTGTTTTCACGGGCGTTATTCATCCTCAAAAGGAGGTTATAAGGGAGGAGTAAGGAGGGTGAGTGATCGAAGTATCATTTTGCCAAAATATGCGATAACCCTCGCATATCACGATGCTTTTTTTATGCATAAGAAAATCCTGCGTGACATCGATTCGGAATCGGATTATTTCTTTAGGTGCCCTGGAACCTTATTTTTGGTAGTATTCGTGTTTACTTTAATCGATTCCTTTGACAATTAAGGCATACGAGACGCATCGATCCGCCCAGGAGATCCAATGATATCAACCCCAATCCGACGATTTGGGGCTGCGATACTTATGTTACTGACCTTCAGTTTTTCAACTGGGGTAATAGCAAGTAAACATGAGCCAAAATCGCATAAAGCCCATACCGTTACCGCAAAAACGGTTAAAACAAAAAGCACGACGCTACACAGCAAAAAGACAGCAAGTAAGAAACTGGCAAGCAGTAAGAAAGAGTATTCTCGCAATAGTGAACTGGCATCTCTCCCTGATTTGCGAAAATACCCTTCCGGAACACCAAGGAAAAAAGCGTTTCTCCGGACGGTCATGCCATATATTACCAGTCAAAATGCTGCGATTACCGCCGACCGTAACTGGCTTGTTTCCAAGCAGTACGAAAAGCGCTGGTCGCCGTCTGAGCGCACACGCCTGAAAGGCATCACTCAGCGCTATAAGATTTCGTGGAACGGCAACACTAACCGCGTACCGTGGAATCAGCTAATGGAAAAAGTCGACATCATCCCAACCAATATGGTGGCAACGATGGCGGCGGCTGAAAGCGGCTGGGGCACGTCTAAACTTGCCCGCAGCAACAATAACCTTTTCGGTATGAAATGCAGCAAACGTCACTGCAACAGCGAATCCGGTAAGGTGAGAGGCTATCAGCACTATGATTCGGTGAAAGAAGGGGTTAACGCTTACGTCTTCAACCTGAACACGCACCCGGCTTACAAATCTTTCCGTAAATCGCGCGCGCAGTTGCGTAAAGCCGATCAGGAAGTCACGGCAAGCAACATGATCCATAAGCTGAAAGGGTATTCGACGAAAGGTAAGAGCTATAACAATTATCTGTTTGCGATGTACCAGAGCAATCAGCGCTTTATGCTGGCGAATTAAATAATTAAAACAGCGTTATTAAAACAAAGATAAATAAAAACATTACACGCCTTCACTCTGAAGGCGTTTTTTTTAATTAAACCAGGATCTCACTGTAGCGTTCACGGTGCTCTTTAGGCGTGACATCATACTCTTTTTTAAACACCGAATAGAAATACTGCAACGAAGGGTAACCGCACATCTGCGAGATTTCGTTTATCGACAATGAGGTAGAGACCAGCAGGCTGCGCGCCTTCTCCAGCTTTTCCGCGTGGATAACCGCATGGATGGTTTCACCCACTTCTTCCTTGAAACGTTTTTCGAGGTTAGAGCGCGAAATGCCCACGGCATCCAGCACCTGCTCCACCTTAATACCCTTGCAGGCATGATTGCGGATATAGTGCATCGCCTGAATCACCGCCGGATCGTGCAGGGAACGGTAATCCGTCGAGCGCCGCTCCACAACGCGCACCGGCGGCACCAGAACCCGTTGCAGCGGTAACGCTTCGTTATCCAGCAGACGATGCAGCAGTTTAGCCGCCTGATATCCCATCTGTCGTGTGCCCTGCGCCACGGAAGATAGCGCAACGCGGGACAGGTAGCGCGTAAGCTCTTCGTTATCGATACCAATCACGCACAGCTTTTCCGGCACCGGAATATGCAGGTGTTCGCAGACCTGCAGGAGATGGCGGGCCCTGGCATCGGTAACCGCAATAATTCCCGTTTGTGGCGGCAATGTTTGCACCCAGTCAGCCAGCCTGTTTTGCGCGTGCTGCCAGTTCTCCGGTGCGGTCTCAATACCCTGATACACCACGCCACGGTATTTCTCTTCCGCAACCAGTTCGCGGAAGGCGTGCTCTCGTTCCACTGCCCAGCGTTTATTGCTGGAGCCGGGAAGACCGTAAAAAGCAAAACGATGCACGCCTTTCTCTTTCAAATGCAAAAAAGCGCTCTGCACGAGGGCGTAATTATCCGTTGCGATGTAGTGGACCGGCGGGTAATGCTCAGGTCGATGATACGAGCCACCCACGCCAACAATCGGCACTTCGGCCCCTTTGAGCAAGCCTTCAATTTCCGTATCGTCGAAATCCGCAATGACCCCGTCCCCCAGCCACTCCTTAATGTTGTCGATACGGGCGCGAAAATCCTCTTCAATAAAGATGTCCCATTCTGATTGAGACGCCTGCAAATATTCGCCAACGCCTTCAACGACCTGACGGTCGTAAGCTTTGTTGGCATTGAATAACAACGTAATGCGATGACGTTTCTCAAACATGCTAAAGCTTCCCAAAATCACCCTGTATTTGAATACCATAGCAACGGCAATGCCGGGGAACCTTGCCCCGGCATTGTGATCGCTTGCACATTCTCACGCCCGACGTTTTGATGCCGAGTCCATCCATACCGCTAACAGCAAAATGGCCCCTTTGACGATGTACTGCCAGAACGTCGGAACGTCCATCATACTCATTCCATTATCGAGCGAAGCCATAATAAATGCGCCCATCACCGCCCCGGCAACGCTACCGATGCCGCCCGCAAGGCTGGTGCCGCCAATAACGCATGCGGCGATGGCATCCAGCTCGGCAATGTTCCCGGCGGAAGGGGAGCCGGCCCCGAGACGTGAGCTGAGGATTAGCCCGGCTATCGCCACCATCAGCCCGTTAATGGCAAATACGGCAAGCTTGGTGCGCTCTACGTTAATACCAGAAAGACGCGCCGCTTCGATGTTGCCGCCAATGGCGTAAATGCGACGACCAAAAGCGGTGCGGGTTGCCATAAACATGCCGGCGAGCAACAGTAGCGTCAGGATCAGCACCGGCGTAGGAACGCCACGGTAATCATTGAGCAGCCAGACTGCACCCAGCACAATGACCGCAGTAATAGCCTGTCGCCCTACAATACTGGTGGACGCAGGCGTAACCAGCCCAAGCGCCTGGCGTCGCACGCGAAGCCGCCATTGCCAGGCGACAAATGCCATCAGCCCCAGCGCGCCGACGCCAAAACCAATCCCATCCGGCAGATAGCTTTGACCGATTTGCGACATCGCAGCGCTGGTTGGTGAAACCGTTGTGCCATTAGTGATGCCGATAAGCACGCCGCGAAACGCGAGCATGCCCGCCAGCGTCACGATAAATGACGGCACTTTGCGATACGCCACCCACCAGCCGTTCCAGGCGCCAAGCACCAGACCAAGCGCGAGCGTAACGACAATAGTCAGCGGCAGCGGCCAGCCCAGCCAGACATCGAAAATCGCCGCCACGCCGCCCAGCAGCCCCATCATGGAGCCAACGGAGAGGTCAATTTCCGCAGAGATAATCACAAACACCATGCCCACCGCCAGAATCCCGGTGATGGCCGTCTGGCGCAGCAGGTTGGAAACGTTGCGAGCGCTCATATACGCGCCGTCCGTCATCCAGGTAAAAAACAATACGATTGCTACGATGGCGGCAATCATGACAAAAACTTGCAGGTTCAGCGCCTTCAGGCTCCCGACAGGGGAGGCAAGCGGCGCGGCAAGTTTCATTTCAGACGGGTTGCTTTTCGACATGATGGTCACTCCTCAGTGCAGCTTCCATGACCTGCTCCTGCGTCAGGTTGTGGTTAATCAGGTTGGCTTTGACACGCCCCTCGTGCATCACCAGTATCCGGTCGCTAAGACCCAGCACCTCGGGCAATTCAGAGGAGATAACAATCACGGCAATCCCTTGTTGTACCAGTTGATTAATAAGTTTGTAGATTTCGTATTTGGCGCCAATATCAATGCCGCGCGTCGGTTCATCAAGAATGAGAATGCGCGGGTTAAGCAGCAGGCAGCGGGCGAGAATCGCCTTTTGCTGGTTGCCCCCGCTCAGACGGCCAATTGCCAGCCCAGGCGACGAGGTTTTAACCTTCAGGCGTTGAATAGACTGCAAAATGCAGTTTTGTTCTGCGGCATCGTCCAGGCTGCTTAACGCCCCGGAAAACTGGCCGAGCGACGCCAACGTGATATTCTGCCCCACCGCCATCACCGGCACGATGCCGTCTCTTTTACGGTCTTCCGGCACCATGGCGATACCGTGAGCGATAGCCTGCTGGCAGCGGGTGATTTTTACCGGTTTGTTGTCGATAAAAATCTTGCCCTCCGATTTGCCAGGCCAGACGCCGAACAGACACTGAACGGCCTCGGTACGACCGGCGCCCACCAGTCCGGCAATGCCGAGAATTTCTCCTTTGCGCAGCGAAAACGAAATATCGTTAACGCGTTTAATATGCCGGTTGACCGGATGCCAGGCGGTGAGGTGCTCAACGCGCAGGATCTCCTCGCCCGTTTGATGCGGTTCATTCGGATAGAGCGCCGTAAGCTCGCGGCCCACCATCATGGTGATGATGTCATCTTCGCTCATCTGTTCAGCATCGCGCGTGCCGATGGGCTGTCCGTCGCGGATAACGCAGATAGAATCAGAGATGGCTTTTACTTCGTTAAGCTTGTGAGAGATATAGATGCAGGCGATACCGTGATCCTGCAGATCGCGAATGATCGCCAGCAGCACCGCCGTCTCTTGCTCGGTGAGAGAAGCCGTTGGCTCATCCAGAACCAGCAGCCGCACCTGTTTATTCAGCGCTTTTGCTATCTCAACCAGCTGCTGCTGCCCAAGCCCCAAATCGCCCACCCGCGTATCCGGTGAGATATTCAGGTTCACCTGCGCCAGCAGTTTCTGGCAGCGAATCGTCATGCTGTCGTAGTCCAGCACGCCGTGGCGCGATATCTCAGCGCCGAGAAATATATTCTCCAGAATGGTGAGGTGCTTCACCAGCGCCAGCTCCTGGTGAATAATGGCGATGCCTTTACGTTCGGTATCGCGAATGTGGCCTGCCTGGAGTTTTTCACCCGCAAACCAGATTTCCCCCTCATAGCTGCCCCAGGGATAGATGCCGCACAGCACTTTCATCAGCGTCGATTTTCCGGAGCCGTTTTCACCACATAGCGACATCACTTCTCCGGCGTTAACCGACAGGCTGACGTTGTCCACCGCCTTCACCGCGCCAAAAGCCTTGGTGATGTTCTTCATTTCCAGCAAGTAAGGCATAACCCCTCCCCCGTCTGGCCTAAGGTTGCCGCCCGCAGCAGGCTACGGGCGATATGGGTCAGAGCTCGCTCTTTTTATGGAAGCCGTCGGCCACTACGGTGCTGTCGATATTGGATTTATCCACTCCGATTGGCGTAAGCAGGCGGGATGGAACGTCTTTCAGGCCGTTATTAAGCGTGGCATCGGAGGCTGGCTGTTTACCTTCGCCTAATTCCACCGCGATTTCAGCGGCGGTATTAGCCAGTTTGGTGATCGGCTTATAAACCGTCATGGTTTGCGTACCGGCAATAATACGTTTCACGCCCGCAAGATCCGCATCCTGGCCGGAGATAGCTACTTTTCCCGCCAGCCCCTGCGCGCTTAATGCCTGAATAGCGCCGCCTGCGGTGGCGTCGTTGGAAGCCACGACCGCATCGATTTTGTTGTTGTTCGCCGTCAGGGCATTTTCCATAATTTTCAGAGCGTTTTCAGGCAGCCAGCCGTCCGCCCACTGATCGCCCACCACTTTTATTTTCCCGCTATCGATATAGGGTTTTAAAACTTTCATCTGCCCGGCACGGAATAATTTCGCATTATTATCAACAGGCGAGCCGCCCATTAAGAAATAATTTCCCGTAGGGACCTTATCGACAATACTCTGCGCCTGCAATTCGCCGACTTTTTCATTATCAAAAGAGATATAAAAATCGATATCTGCATTATTAATCATACGGTCATAGGCTAATACTTTAATGCCTTCGCGTTTCGCCTCAGCGACTACATTACTTAATACCTGACCGTTGTAAGGAATAATAACCAGCACATCCACGCCACGGTTGATCATGTTTTCGATTTGCGACATTTGTGTTTCTTCATTGCCGTTGGCGGACTGGACAAATACCTTCGCGCCAAGCGATTCGGCTTTCTTAACAAAAATATCACGGTCTTTCTGCCAGCGCTCAAGACGCAGGTCATCGATGGCCATACCGATTTTTACTTCTTTAGCGATACCGCTCACGCTGGTGAGGACCAGGGAGGCACATAATGTCAGTAAGAGGTTCTTAATCTTCATATTATTGTTACCTGTAGGGTGGTGATTATTCGGATTAAAGAATGGTTTACATTTGCAGACGGAGGGATTGTTGACGCAGTTTGAAAATGCGGCAATTACAGATTTTTATCTTCCCGTTATGATTTTTGGTTTAATTGTCAATTTATGACGGAGATCTGATTTTAAATTAGCCCGCTCATCAATTTCCATATTTTATGGAATAGACCGCAGATACTTTTCTTGTATATTTTTCAACGTATTTTGCGAGGTGGCGCACGTTTGGGTATTCTCTGAAGCGCAGTGTGAAATAACGTAATTGAGCAACCGTCGGGGAAAATCCAGGATAAGTACATATTCGCCTGGCCGCTCGTTTTCCTGATTACGGAGTTCATTATGCAAGCTTATTTCGACCAACTAGATCGCGTACGTTTCGAAGGCCCTGAAACCACCAATCCTCTGGCGTTCCGCCATTACAATCCAGATGAACTGGTGCTTGGCAAACGTATGGAAGAGCATCTGCGCTTCGCCGCCTGTTACTGGCACACTTTCTGCTGGAACGGCGCGGATATGTTCGGCATAGGCGCCTTTGAGCGGCCGTGGCAGCAGGCGGGGGACGCCCTTGCGCTGGCAAAACGTAAAGCCGACGTCGCCTTTGAATTTTTCCATAAGCTGAACGTGCCTTACTACTGCTTCCACGATGTGGATGTCTCCCCGGAAGGCGCCTCGCTTAAAGAGTACAAAAATAATTTCGCGCACATGACCGAGCTGCTGGCGCAAAAACAGCAGGAAACCGGCGTGAAGCTTCTGTGGGGCACGGCGAACTGCTTCACTCATCCTCGCTACGGTGCGGGCGCCGCCACCAACCCGGACCCGGAAGTCTTCTCCTGGGCGGCCTCGCAGGTTGTTTCAGCGATGAATGCAACTCACCAACTGGGCGGGGAAAACTATGTGCTGTGGGGCGGCCGCGAGGGTTATGAATCCCTGCTAAATACCGACCTGCGCCAGGAACGCGAGCAGATTGGTCGCTTCATGCAGATGGTGGTTGAGCACAAACACAAGATTGGCTTCCGCGGCACGCTGCTGATTGAGCCAAAACCACAGGAACCAACCAAACACCAGTATGATTACGATGTCGCTACGGTTTACGGCTTCCTGAAACAGTTTGGTCTGGAAAAAGAGATCAAGGTGAACATCGAAGCGAACCACGCCACGCTTGCCGGTCATTCATTCCACCATGAAATTGCCAGCGCCATCGCACTGGGCATCTTCGGCTCGGTGGACGCCAACCGCGGTGACCCGCAGCTGGGCTGGGATACCGACCAGTTCCCGAACAGCGTGGAAGAAAATGCGCTGGTGATGTACGAAATTCTCAAAGCGGGCGGCTTCTCCACCGGCGGCCTGAACTTTGACGCCAAAGTACGTCGCCAGAGCACCGACAAATATGACCTGTTCTACGGCCACATCGGCGCGATGGACGTCATGGCGCTGTCGCTGAAAATCGCCGCGCGCATGATTGAAGACGGCGAGCTGGATAAGCGCGTGGCGAAACGCTACGCCGGCTGGAATGGTGAACTGGGTCAGCAAATTCTGAAAGGGCAGATGTCGCTTACGCAGATTGCGCAGTACGCTGAACAGCATAATCTGGCGCCGCAGCACCAGAGTGGCCATCAGGAACTGCTGGAAAACCTGGTGAACCACTACCTGTTCGACAGATAAGCCAGCCGTCTAAATCGTCATCATGCCCGCGCCACGACTCTCGTGGCGCGGTTATAAGGAGTGGTCACTATGTACATCGGAATCGATCTTGGTACGTCGGGTGTAAAAGCGATTCTGCTTAGCGAGCAGGGCGAGGTGTTGGCATCGCGCACTGAACCGCTGAGCGTCTCGCGTCCTCATCCGCTGTGGTCGGAACAGGATCCAGAGCACTGGTGGCAGGCAACGGACCGGGCGATGAAAGCGCTGGGCAAACAACATTCTCTCGCAGGCGTTAAAGCGCTGGGAATCGCCGGACAAATGCACGGCGCCACGCTGCTGGACAGCAAACAGCGCGTGCTTCGGCCGGCTATTTTATGGAACGACGGCCGCAGCGGCGAAGAGTGCGCCCTGCTGGAGGCCAACGTTGAGGATTCCCGCGGCATCACCGGCAACCTGATGATGCCGGGTTTTACCGCGCCAAAACTGCTGTGGGTCGAACGCCATGAGCCGGATATTTTTGCGCAAATCAACAAGGTATTGCTGCCAAAAGATTACCTGCGCCTGCGCATGACGGGCGAGTTCGCAAGCGATATGTCCGATGCGGCGGGCACGATGTGGCTTGATGTCGCAAAACGCGACTGGAGCGACGCGATGCTCGACGCCTGTCGCCTTAGCCGCCAGCATATGCCGGAATTATTTGAAGGCAGCGAAATTACCGGCGTGTTGCAAGCAGACGTCGCTCAGGCATGGAACATGCCTGCCGTCCCGGTGGTGGCAGGCGGCGGAGATAATGCTGCAGGGGCTGTCGGCGTGGGTATGGTGGATGTCGGGCAGGCCATGTTATCGCTTGGCACATCAGGCGTTTATTTCGCCGTCAGCGACGGATTCCGCAGCAGGCCAGAAAGCGCGGTACACAGCTTCTGCCATGCGCTGCCAAATCGCTGGCATTTAATGTCGGTGATGCTCAGCGCCGCTTCCTGTCTGGACTGGGCGGCAAAACTCACCGGCCTGGGCACCGTTCCGGCGTTGCTCTCCGCCGCTGAACAGGCGAATGAAGATGCGGGCGTGGTCTGGTTTCTGCCTTATCTTTCCGGCGAGCGCACGCCGCACAACAACCCGCAGGCGAAAGGCGTGTTCTTTGGCTTAACGCATCAGCATGGTCCGGCGGAACTGGCTCGCGCCGTGCTGGAAGGCGTGGGCTACGCGCTGGCGGACGGCATGGACGCGGTGCATGCGTGCGGCATCACGCCAAAAAGCGTGACGCTTATCGGCGGCGGCGCACGCAGCCCTTACTGGCGACAAATGCTGGCGGATATCAGCGGGCAAACGCTGGATTACCGCACCGGCGGCGATGTCGGTCCGGCGCTTGGCGCGGCACGGCTGGCGCAAATCGCCATGTCACCCGGACAGTCGCTGCAATCGCTGCTTCCACAGCTTAAGCTGGAACAGCAACATCAGCCTGATATGGCGCGCCATCAGCGTTATGCCGGGCGGCGGCAGGTGTTTAACCAGATTTATCAGCAGCTTTTGCCGCTGATGTCGTGATATTTTCTGTAGCGGTGGATGGCGCTTGCGCTTATCCACCCTACAAGACACCGCTCGACTCAGCGCAACGCCATCCGACATACGCAGGCTTCATAACAAGTCCCAAACCACCCTCATCCTGTCCGTTTTTGGTATTAGCAACCGCATCACCCCTTGTCACAATGGCTTTATACCCACCGACGAGGAGTCCGAAAATGTCACGTTCTGCGCTCATTAATATCGATACGCAACAATCCTTTTTCCATCGCGATTACTGGAATGACGACGAAGTACCGGCGTTTGGGCAGGCGATTACCCGTCTGATTTCCGGCTGCCAGGATTTGAATATTCCCGTGGTGGATATTTTTCACGAGGATGGCGACGGCCCGTTTGCGCGCGCTTCTGGCTTTGTAAAACCGATGCCTTTTCTGACCCACAAGGCGGCTGCCACCTTTGAGAAACATGTCCATAACGCGTTCACCGATACTGGTCTGGACCACTGGCTGCGCACGCGTGACATTAATCACCTGATTATCTGCGGAATCCGCACCGAACAATGTTGCGAAACCACCGCGCGCGTAGCGTCGGATCTGGGCTATCGCGTTTCTTTTGTCAGCGAGGCCATGCTCACCTTCCCGATGCAGTGGAAAGGCGTTACGCTGGATGCCGCAACCCTGCGCCACCGCACTGAAACCGCGCTTGCCGGGCGTTTTGCGGAAATTCAAACCGTTGCCGAATGCCTGGAGACTTTATCGTGAGTATTGGGGTCTGGTTCGTTGTCCTGCCTGGCGTGCTGTCGCTCGATCTCACGGGACCTGCGGAAACGCTGGCGCTTGCGGGAGACGCCTTTCATCTGCATTTCATCGGCCCGGACCCGCAGGTAGCCACCTCAATTGGCCTGAGCTTTGGCGGCATTGAACCGCTGCCGGAGAGCTTTCTGCCCGGTAGCCTTCTGGTGCTGCCGGGCGTTTGCGATTCCAGCCGCTTTTTCGATACGCCGCAGGCCGAAGCGGTGCGCCGCTGGCTGACCCGGCTGCAACCGCAGATCTACAGCCAGCAGCTCAATTTGATGTGCGTTTGTTCCGGTTCGCTGCTGGCCGCAAAAGCCGGGTTGATGAACGGCGTGCAATGCACCACGCATCACGATGTGTTGGCAAGGTTACGCGCCGCCGCTCCCACAGCTCAGGTAAAAGATAATCGTATTTTTGTTGAGGACCGTGGCATCTGGACCAGTGCCGGGATCACCTCCGGGATTGACCTGTCGCTGCACCTGATTAATCGCTATTGCGGGCCGAAGGCCGCGCTGGACGTGGCCCGCGAGATGGTGGTGTGGTTTCGTCGCTCGGGCGACGATCCGCAGCTTTCACCCTGGCTGCGCTATCGCAACCATATTCATCCGGCGGTACATCGCGC
>DALYUA010000022.1:0-16267 GCA_031993245.1 Buttiauxella sp.
GTCGCCATCTTTATCCCCGTTGTGCTGAGCGTCTCCATGCGCATGAAAACGGCACCGTCACGCCTGATGATGCCGCTCAGTTTTGCCGGACTTATCAGCGGCATGATGACCCTGGTCGCCACGCCGCCTAACCTTGTGATCAATAGCGAACTGCTGCGAGAAGGATTACAGGGATTCAACTTTTTTAGCGTAACGCCCGTTGGCCTGGTCGTGCTCGTACTGGGTATCGTTTATATGCTTTTTGCCCGCTTTGCCCTTAACGGCCAGAACAAAGAAGAAGGTAAAGCGGGGTGGAAGCGACGAACTTTTCGCGAATTGATAAAAGAGTATCGCCTGACCGGCCGCGCCCGTCGTCTGGCGATTCGCCCCGGATCGCCGATGGTTGGCCATCGTCTGGATGATTTAAAATTGCGTGAACGTTATGGCGCTAACGTGATTGGCCTTGAGCGCTGGCGCAGGTTTCGCCGGGTAATAGTGAACGTGACCGGGATAACCGAATTCCGCGCCAGAGACGTGCTGCTGATTGATATGTCCGCATCCGAGATCGACCTGCGCGAATTCTGTAGCGAACAGATGCTTGAGCCGATGATCCTGCGCGGGGAGTATTTCTCTGACCAGGCGCTGGACGTGGGCATGGCGGAAGTATTGATGATTCCGGATTCGGAACTGATCGGGCAAACGCTGCGCGAAATTGGTTTTCGTACCCGTTATGGGCTGAACGTTGTTGGGCTTAAGCGCAACGGCGAGGCGCAGGAAGGCCTGCTGGTGGATGAGTTTCTCCAGCTTGGCGATATCCTGCTGGTGGTCGGCGACTGGAAGCTAATCAGCCAACTGAACCAGAAAAGCCGCGACTTCCTCGTGCTGAATCTGCCCGTAGAGGAGGGCGAGGCTTCTCCGGCGCACAGCCAGGCGCCGCACGCGATTTTTTGTCTGGCGCTGATGGTTGCGCTGATGCTGACCGATGAAATTCCCAATCCTGTTGCCGCCATCATTGCCTGCCTGCTGATGGGAAAATTCCGCTGTATAGACATGGAGAGTGCCTACAAAGCCATTCACTGGCCGAGCATTATTTTAATTGTCGGGATGATGCCGTTTGCGCTTGCGCTGCAAAAAACCGGCGGCGTTGATTTGATCGTCAGTGGACTGATGAAACTCGGCGGCGGCTACGGGCCTTATATTATGCTCGTCTGCCTGTTTGTAATGTGCGCGACGATAGGGCTGTTTATCTCAAATACCGCTACGGCGGTACTGATGGCGCCTATCGCGTTAGCCGCCGCAAAATCCATGGGCGTCTCGCCTTATCCGTTCGCCATGATCGTCGCGCTTGCTGCCTCTGCCGCCTTTATGACGCCCGTTTCTTCACCGGTAAATACGCTGGTGCTGGGGCCAGGTAATTATAAATTCAGCGATTTTGTGAAATTAGGCGTGCCCTTTACCGTCATCGTGATGATGGTGAGTGTCGTGATGGTGCCGATGCTGTTTCCGTTCTAGCGCACAGGCGTCGGGTGGCGGCTTACACCTTACCCGACCTATAACGGGGAATCCTGGCTAATCTCATCAAGCGAAAGCTGGAAACTGGGCACGAACACCTGCATAAAATAGTCCATCTCTTCGCTGTGTCTGTCCGCAAGAGTTTTTTCCAGGCGGCCTTTAGCCAGAAGAAATTCATTGTTCCCGGCGGATAACTCTTCCAGACATTTCAGATACGCACATAGCGCATCCGCCTGTTTAACGATGGCTTTTTCTTCGCCGCTGTACTGATGCTCATCGATCAGCGGCGCCCAGATATCCCGCAGTTCCTCCGGGACCATATCGATTAACTTCTGCTGGGCAATCTTCTCGATGGCTTTGTACTCATGGGCGATTTGCGAGTTAAAGTATTTAACCGGCGTAGGGAGATCGCCGGTCAGCACTTCGCTGGCGTCATGATAGAGGGCCAATAGCGCAACGCGTTCAGCATTTACATTGCCGTTGAATTTGCGGTTTTTGATCGCGGCAAGGGCATGAGCAACCATCGCAACCTGAAGGCTGTGCTCCGATACGTTTTCAGTGCGCACGTTGCGCATTAGCGGCCAGCGATTGATGAGCTTCAGACGGGAAAGATGGGCGAAGAAATGACTTTGACTCATGAGGGCACCTGGGATCTGGCAAAGAAAACCATTGTGCGAGGAGAAAGGGGAAGATGCAAACCTCTTCCCCGGCAACTCTCTACTGGCGGTAATTTTCGAGGAATCTTCCCAGCTTGTTGATGGACATTTCCAGCTCGTCCACGCGTGGCAGCGTCACGATACGAACGTGATCGGGCCATGGCCAGTTAAAAGCCGTTCCCTGAACCAGCAGCACTTTTTCCTGCAGCAGGAAATCGAGCACCATTTTCTGATCGTCGTGGATGTTAAAACGCTTCGCGTCAATTTTCGGAAACATATACAACGCGCCGCGTGGCTTCACGCAAGAGACGCCCGGAATATCGTTGATCAGCTCCCATGCACGGTTGCGCTGCTCGTAAAGGCGACCACCCGGCACGATGAATTCGCTGATGCTCTGGTAGCCGCCAAGCGCGGTCTGAATGGCGTGCTGCGCCGGAACGTTGGCACACAGACGCATTGAAGCCAGCATTTCCAGCCCTTCAATATAACCTTTGGCATGTTTCTTCGGCCCGCTCAACACCATCCAGCCCTGACGGAAACCGGCAACGCGGTAAGTTTTGGACAGGCCGTTAAAAGTGATAGTTAATAAATCTGGCGCCATGGCGGCAATAGAATGATGCTGCGCTTCGTCGTAGAGAATTTTGTCGTAAATCTCATCGGCAAAGATAATGAGGTTGTGCTGACGGGCCAGCTCAACGATTTCCATCAGTAGCTCTTTTGAATACACCGCGCCGGTTGGATTGTTTGGGTTGATGATTACAATGCCACGGGTGCGCGGCGTGATTTTGGCGCGAATATCATCAAGATCCGGGAACCAGTCGGCGGATTCATCGCAAAGATAATGTACCGCTTTACCGCCGGAGAGCGACACGGCGGCTGTCCATAACGGGTAATCCGGCGCCGGAACCAGCATTTCATCGCCGCTGTTGAGCAGGGCCTGCATCGACTGGACAATCAGTTCGGAAACGCCGTTGCCGATATAGATATCTTCGACGGTCACATCCCGTATGCCCCGCGCCTGATAATGTTGCATGATGGCCTTGCGTGCCGAGTACAGCCCTTTCGAGTCGCAATATCCCTGCGCGCCAGGAAGGTTGCGGATTACATCGACAAGGATTTCATCCGGGGCTTCAAAACCGAACGGGGCAGGGTTGCCGATATTCAGCTTAAGCACTTTGTTGCCTTCTTCTTCCAGGCGTTTCGCCTCTTTGAGAACCGGACCGCGGATGTCATAACAAACATTATCTAATTTGCTGGATTTTTCGATAGGGGACATGGAGCTTCGACCTTAAATGTTAGCGTTGCTTCCTGCCGTGGAAGCAACCAGGCACCAATGTACTCCTGGCTGACGCAGATTTGAACCCAAACGAAGCGCATGAGAACAATTTATCTTCAGCATGATGTAAAACAAAAATGACCCTTGCTTTTATTTTTTGGATATTAATGTTGGAATTTTTCTTTCTGGCAGGATAACAATCTGGAAGTGCGCGTTGATTATGACTGTATATTCCGCGAGATTACGGGTTATGGAGCGACTGATTCTGTTAGTTAAAAACGCAATATTGGAAAAAGGTATAAGCAAAAATGAATATTCACGCAATCAAAAGAGGTCAACAGCGAAGTTAAAGAGATGTTTATAAACTTAGCCGGAGATGTAATTAATAAATACCCCGGAAATTATTAAGCAGCTTTTTTTATAGGAAGTAACGATATCAGCAATAGCCAGGAATAAGGCTTACCGGAAAGCTTAAAAGAGAATGCGATCGAAGAATGCATAATAGATCTTATAAATCAACGCAATTTGAGGTAAGCTACCCAAGCTGATAGGGTTGCCTTAATGCCCTCATCTTTAAGCAATTGCCTGCTTTATAAGGCGTTATTTGACATTTTGGTATACCACATTAGCGCTAACTTCAGCTTTATGTACGGCGCGTTCCCCTATCGGGAATGACCAGTTTAAATAAGACCAGATCCTGAAGTAGATTTACAATAGCGGCTCAGCTTCAATTTAATCGACTGCTATGTCAGTCGTCTCGTTATAAGTTGAATTAGCCAGCGTAATACCCCGCAGAGCGAGCTTCACATAATTGATCCACTCTGGCGGAAAATAAAATATTAAAAAATCAGGACGGCGGTCTCTAAAAAAGCACGATGTTTTAAGAGACGTTCTGTAAATGGAATTGCTTTATCTCTTTGATAAATCACAGCAATAGAACTAAGGCAGACTCGTAAGAGCAACCTACTAGTGAAAAAATTATGATTAACGCAAATCGCCCGATACTTAATCTCGACCTCGATCTGCTGAGAACTTTTGTCGCGGTCGCCGATCTCAATACCTTTGCGGCCGCCGCCGCCGCGGTATGCCGTACCCAATCCGCAGTCAGCCAGCAGATGCAGCGCCTTGAACAGTTGGTAGGAAAAGAGCTCTTTGCCCGTCATGGCCGTAACAAGCTTTTGACCGAACATGGCATACAGCTACTGGGGTATGCGAGAAAAATCCTGCGTTTTAATGATGAAGCCTGCACTTCGCTTATGTTTAGTAACCTACAGGGCGCGTTGACTATCGGGGCTTCTGATGAAACCGCAGATACTATTCTTCCCTTTTTGTTAAACAGAATCAGCTCGGTTTACCCTAAGCTGGCGTTGGATGTGCGGGTCAAACGTAACCCTTTCATGCTTGAAATGCTCAACCAGCAGGAAGTTGACCTGGTTGTCACCACCTCGAAACCCGCCCATTTTGACTCCATTGTTCTGCGCACATCGCCAACGCTGTGGTACTGCGCGGCAGACTATGTTTTTCAGCGGGGTGAAGCAATGCCGCTGGTAATGCTGGACGATCCGAGCCCGTATCGTGACATGATGCTTGAATATCTTGATGTCGAGCGCATTCAGTGGCGTATCTCTTATGTTGCCTCAACGCTTGCAGCGGTCAGGGCAGCGGTGAAGGCAGGACTTGGGATCACCGCCAGGCCTGTCGAGATGATGAGTCCCGAGCTGCGGGTTCTGGGTTCGGCCGATGGTCTTCCCGTTATGCCGGATACGCACTATCTGCTTTGCCGCAATCCGCAGACCAATAACGAACTGGCGCAGGCTATTTTCAGCGCTATGGAAACTAATCCCAGTCCTTATACCTATGCCATCACCTCTGATGAAGGAGATGATCCCTCATTGATTGAGGGCAGGGTGGAATAGTTTTCACGCTTCGTTAGTAACAAAATGTTAACTGTAAAAACAGGCCGCTGAAGAGATTATTTGCTCCAGCGGCCTGTTTTTTACGCGTTTAGGCTTTTCGTGCCTTTACAGGCGAGAAAAATAATTCACAAACAACAAATTACGCAACGGCGTTCCATTTTGCTTTTCCCCCGTGCAGGCTGCCAATAGCGGTGAAAATATGTTAAAAAACAGCCGGCATTGTTGCTTCTTTTTGAAGTGAATTAACAAAAGCGTGTCTCAGATCAAGAAAATACTCCCAATGAGGGGGAGGAATAGTTGAGATTTCCTGCCAAAATAGACGGGCTGTTTAAAATTTTCCATGCTACGGACACGATTCACCATCATGAAAATCGCATTAACAACGCTGTATCACTGAGTTTTAACGCATTAAATGTTAATGAAATGATGGCAATGTAAACTAATGTGTGGATACTTTTGTTAAAGTTGACAAAAGGTTATAGAAAGGAGTAAAAAACCCCATCAATTTGCTGGTAAAATTTTGATTCCGGCAGTTATTGTAAGGTTAATTGTTCCTCCCCATGAATCGATGTGGTGTTCATCTGCCAACAAGAGTAGAGATTCTGGCACCACTTTTGATGAGTAAGCAATGAGTATGTCAACATCCACTGAAGTTATCGCTCATCACTGGGCGTTCGCTGTCTTTCTTATTGTTGCCACTGGCCTGTGCTGCGTAATGCTGCTCGGGGCATGGTTCCTTGGCGGGAGAGCCAGGGGCCGGCACAAGAACACCCCCTTCGAGTCAGGTATCGACTCCGTTGGTTCCGCGCGTTTACGCCTTTCCGCTAAGTTTTACCTGGTGGCCATGTTCTTCGTTATCTTCGACGTGGAAGCCCTGTATCTCTATGCCTGGTCTACTTCTATTCGGGAAAGTGGCTGGATTGGTTTCGTGGAAGCCGCAATTTTCATTTTAGTGCTACTGGCTGGTCTGGTGTATCTGGCGCGTATTGGCGCGCTCGATTGGACTCCTGCGCGTTCGCGTCGTGAGAAAATCAACCCGGAAACCGACAGTAGAACTCAACGTCATACGCGCTAACAGCGAGGCAATAAGATGGACTATACGCTCACCCGCATAGACCCCAACAACGGTGAGAATGACCGTTATCCCCTGCAAAAACAGGAAATCGTAACCGATCCACTTGACCAGGAAATTAACCGTAGCGTGTATATGGGCAAGCTCGAACATGCGCTGCACGATATGGTTAACTGGGGGCGTAAAAACTCAATCTGGCCTTACAACTTTGGCCTTTCTTGCTGCTACGTTGAGATGGTGACCTCGTTTACCGCCGTGCATGACGTGGCGCGTTTTGGTGCAGAAGTTTTGCGCGCATCGCCACGTCAGGCTGACCTGATGGTGATTGCCGGCACCTGCTTTACCAAAATGGCTCCGGTTATTCAGCGTCTTTACGATCAGATGCTTGAGCCAAAATGGGTTATCTCCATGGGCGCTTGCGCAAACTCTGGCGGCATGTACGACATCTACTCCGTGGTGCAGGGCGTGGATAAATTCCTGCCGGTTGATGTTTACATCCCGGGCTGCCCGCCGCGTCCTGAAGCCTACATGCAGGCGCTGATGCTGCTGCAAGAGTCAATTGGTAAAGAGCGTCGCCCGCTGTCGTGGGTGGTTGGCGATCAGGGCGTGTACCGCGCCAACATGCAATCAGAGCGCGAGCGTAAGCGTGGCGAGCGAATTGCTGTGACCAACCTGCGGACACCAGACGAGATTTAATTTGCGCCTGTAGTCAGAGGGCTTCGCATATCAATAATATTAACGCGAAGCGCTGACCGACAGTCACCACAGAACCATTTGCAATGGTGAGAAATATGACCGATTTAACCGCGCAAGATGCCACCCAGCAAAGCTGGCAAACCCGCGATCATTTAGATGATCCGGTGATAGGTGAACTGCGTAACCGTTTTGGGCCGGATGCCTTTACCGTTCAACCAACCCGTACCGGCGTGCCGGTTGTCTGGGTCAAGCGTGAACAGTTACTGGAAGCAGTTGATTTCCTCAAGAGACTCCCGAAACCCTACGTCATGCTGTTCGATTTGCATGGCATGGACGAACGTCTCCGCACCCACCGCGACGGTTTACCGGCCGCGGATTTTTCCGTTTTCTACCACCTGATTTCTATCGATCGCAACCGCGATATCATGCTGAAGGTGGCGCTGTCTGAAAACGACCTGAACGTGCCGACCGTGACCAAAATTTTCCCTAACGCCAACTGGTATGAGCGTGAAACCTGGGAAATGTTTGGCATCACTTTTAATGGTCACCCACACCTGACGCGCATCATGATGCCGCCAACCTGGGAAGGCCATCCGCTGCGTAAAGACTACCCGGCGCGCGCCACCGAATTCGATCCGTTTGAGTTAACCAAACAGAAAGAAGACCTCGAGATGGAAGCGCTGACCTTCAAACCTGAAGATTGGGGAATGAAGCGCAGCAGCGAGCATGAAGATTTCATGTTCCTGAACCTCGGGCCGAACCACCCGTCCGCGCACGGTGCGTTTCGCATCATCCTGCAGCTCGATGGTGAAGAGATTGTCGATTGCGTACCGGATATCGGTTACCACCACCGCGGCGCTGAGAAAATGGGCGAGCGTCAGTCCTGGCACAGCTACATCCCTTACACCGACCGCATCGAGTACCTCGGCGGCTGCGTGAACGAGATGCCATATGTGCTGGCGGTTGAAAAGCTGGCGGGCATTAAGGTGCCTGAGCGCGTTGATGTTATCCGCGTCATGCTCTCCGAACTGTTCCGTATCAACAGCCACCTGCTATACATCTCCACGTTCATTCAGGACGTTGGCGCGATGACCCCGGTGTTCTTCGCGTTTACCGATCGTCAGAAAATCTACGATCTGGTTGAAGCTATTACCGGCTTCCGTATGCACCCGGCCTGGTTCCGTATCGGCGGTGTGGCGCACGATCTGCCAAACGGCTGGGAGCGTCTGCTCAAAGAATTCCTCGACTGGATGCCAAAGCGTCTGGATTCCTACGAGAAAGCCGCCCTGCGTAACACCATCCTGAAGGGACGTTCTCAGGGCGTTGCGGCTTACGGTAAGAAAGAGGCGCTGGAGTGGGGCACAACCGGTGCTGGCCTGCGTGCCACCGGTATCGACTTCGATATCCGTAAAGCGCGGCCTTATTCTGGCTATGAAAACTTCGACTTCGAAATCCCGGTCGGCGGTGGCGTGAGCGACTGCTACACCCGCGTGATGCTGAAAGTAGAAGAGCTGCGCCAGAGCCTGCGTATTCTTGACCAGTGCCTGAAAAATATGCCAGCCGGCCCGTTCAAGGCGGATCACCCGCTGACCACGCCGCCGCCGAAAGAGCGCACGCTGCAGCATATCGAAACCCTGATTACTCACTTCCTGCAGGTTTCCTGGGGCCCGGTTATGCCGGCCAACGAATCCTTCCAGATGATTGAGGCAACCAAGGGGATTAACAGTTACTACCTGACCAGCGACGGCAGCACCATGAGCTACCGTACCCGCATTCGTACCCCGAGCTTTGCGCACCTGCAGCAAATCCCGGCGGCTATCCGCGGCAGCCTGGTTTCTGACCTGATTGTCTATCTGGGTAGTATCGATTTTGTAATGTCTGATGTGGATCGCTAACTATGCACGATAACCAACAACCCCAGGCTGAAGTTTTTGAGCTAAGTCAAGCTGAGCGTGAAGCGATTGAGCACGAAAAACATCATTACGAAGATGCTCGCGCCGCCTCCATCGAAGCGCTGAAAATCGTTCAGAAACAGCGCGGCTGGGTGCCGGACGGCGCAATTTACGCCATCGCTGATGTGCTGGGCATTCCTGCCAGCGACGTAGAAGGCGTAGCTACCTTCTATAGCCAGATTTTCCGCCAGCCGGTAGGCCGCCACGTTATTCGCTACTGCGACAGCGTGGTCTGCCACATTACGGGCTACCAGGGTATTCAGTCCGCTATCGAAGCAAAACTGAACATCAAACCGGGTCAAACCACGTTTGATGGCCGCTTTACCCTGCTGCCGACCTGCTGCCTGGGCAACTGCGACAAGGGGCCGACCATGATGATTGATGAGGATACTCACAGCTATCTGACGCCGGAAGCGATCCCCGATCTGCTGGAGCGGTACAAATGAAGACAATTATTCGTACTGCCGAAACCCATCCGCTGACCTGGCGACTGCGCGACGACAAACAGCCGGTCTGGCTGGATGAGTATCGCAGCAAAAACGGCTACGAAGGTGCGCGTAAGGCTTTGAGCGGCATGGCGCCGGACGACATCGTTAACGCGGTGAAAGACGCGGGCCTGAAAGGGCGCGGCGGTGCAGGTTTCTCCACCGGTCTGAAGTGGAGCCTGATGCCGAAAGACGAATCCATGAACATCCGTTATCTGCTGTGTAACGCCGATGAAATGGAGCCGGGCACCTATAAAGACCGCCTGCTGATGGAGCAGCTGCCGCACCTGCTGGTGGAAGGCATGCTGATCTCCGCCTTTGCCCTGAAAGCGTACCGTGGCTACATTTTCCTGCGCGGCGAGTACATCGAAGCGGCAGTGAATTTGCGCCGTGCGATTGCTGAGGCGACGGAAGCGGGCCTGCTTGGCAAAAACATTCTTGGTTCTGGTTTTGATTTTGAGCTGATCGTGCACACCGGCGCCGGGCGTTATATCTGCGGTGAAGAGACCGCGCTGATTAACTCCCTGGAAGGCCGCCGCGCGAACCCACGCTCAAAACCTCCTTTCCCTGCATCAAGCGGCGTCTGGGGCAAACCAACCTGCGTTAACAACGTCGAAACTTTGTGTAACGTCCCGGCGATTCTGGCCGATGGTGTGGAGTGGTATCAGGGCATTGGCGGCGGCATGAGTAAAGATGCCGGCACCAAACTGATGGGCTTCTCCGGCCGCGTGAAAAACCCTGGCGTCTGGGAGTTACCGTTCGGCACTACCGCGCGTGAAATCCTTGAAGATTATGCCGGCGGCATGCGCGACGGCCTGAAATTCAAAGCCTGGCAGCCGGGCGGGGCAGGGACAGACTTCCTGACCGAATCCCACCTCGATTTACCAATGGAGTTTGAAAGCATCGGCAAAGCGGGCAGCCGTCTGGGTACAGCCCTTGCGATGGCCGTTGACCATGAAATTGGCATGGTGCCGCTGGTCCGTAACCTGGAAGAGTTCTTTGCCCGTGAGTCCTGCGGCTGGTGTACACCTTGTCGTGACGGCCTGCCGTGGAGCGTAAAAATTCTGCGCGCCCTGGAGCGGGGCGAAGGCCAGCCAGGAGATATCGAGACGCTTGAGCAGCTGTGTCGTTTCCTGGGGCCGGGTAAAACCTTCTGTGCGCATGCGCCGGGTGCGGTTGAGCCATTGCAGAGTGCGATTAAATATTTCCGCGACGAATTCGAAGCAGGCATTGCCAAACAGGACTTCGGTAATACGCGTGCCATTAATGGCATTCAGCCGAACCTGTTAAAAACACGCTGGTGATATAACCCCCTCGCATCAAGGCCGAGGGCGGTATTGCACAAGAATTTTTGATTAACGCCTGATTTTTCAGGCCAACTGGAAGCATGCTGACTATGGCTACGATTCATGTAGACGGCAAAGAATATGAGGTTAACGGGGCGGACAACCTGCTTGAAGCTTGTCTCTCCTTAGGCCTTGATATTCCTTATTTTTGCTGGCACCCGGCGCTGGGCAGCGTCGGTGCTTGCCGCCAGTGTGCGGTGAAGCAATATCAAAACGCAGAAGATACCCGTGGCCGCCTGGTGATGTCCTGTATGACACCAGCATCAGACGGCACCTTTATCTCCATTGACGATGGCGAAGCGAAGCAGTTCCGCGAAAGCGTGGTGGAGTGGTTGATGACCAACCACCCGCACGACTGTCCGGTCTGCGAAGAAGGCGGCAACTGCCACCTGCAGGATATGACGGTGATGACCGGCCATACCTTCCGCCGCTATCGTTTCACCAAGCGTACCCACCGCAACCAGGATCTCGGCCCGTTCATCTCTCACGAAATGAACCGCTGTATCGCCTGCTACCGCTGCGTGCGTTACTACAAAGATTACGCTGACGGCAAAGATCTGGGCGTGTATGGCGCTCACGATAACGTCTACTTCGGGCGTCCGGAAGATGGCGTGCTGGAAAGCGAGTTCTCCGGCAACCTGGTAGAAATTTGCCCGACCGGCGTCTTCACCGACAAAACCCACTCCGAGCGTTACAACCGTAAGTGGGATATGCAGTTTGCGCCCAGCATCTGCCAGCAGTGCTCTTTGGGCTGTAACACCAGCCCTGGCGAACGCTACGGTGAACTGCGTCGTATTGAAAACCGCTATAACGGCACGGTTAACCATTACTTCCTGTGCGACCGCGGTCGTTTCGGTTACGGCTATGTGAACCTGAAAGATCGCCCTCGTCAGCCAATTCAGCGCCGTGGTGACGATCTTATCGCCCTGAACGCGGAACAGGCGATGCAGGGTGCGGCGGATATTCTGCGCCAGTCGAAGAAAGTGATCGGTATCGGTTCCCCACGCGCCAGCGTGGAAAGCAACTTTGCGCTGCGTGAACTGGTTGGTGCGGATAACTTCTATACCGGTATCGCCGCTGGCGAGCAGGCTCGTCTGCAACTGATGCTTAAAGTGCTGCGTGAAAGCGGTATTCATACGCCTGCGCTGCGTGAAATCGAATCCTACGATGCGGTGCTGATTCTGGGTGAAGATGTTACCCAGACCGGTGCTCGTGCCGCGCTGGCGATTCGCCAGGCCGTGAAGGGCAAAGCGCGTGAAATGGCAGCGGCACAAAAAGTGGCCGACTGGCAGATTGCGGCAATTCTCAATATTGGCCAGCATGCGAAACATCCGCTGTTTGTTACCAACGTGGATAGCACCCGTCTGGACGACATCGCGGCATGGACCTATCGTGCGCCGGTAGAAGATCAGGCGCGGCTGGGCTTCGCTATTGCCAATGCGCTCGACAGCAGCTCCCCAGCCGTAGAACTGGGAAGCGACCTGAAAAATAAAGTCGACGTGATTGTTCAGGCGCTGGCAGGTGCTAAAAAACCTCTTATCGTTTCCGGAACTAACGCCGGTAGCGAAGCGGTAATTCAGGCGGCGGCAAACGTTGCCAAAGCGCTGAAAGGCCGCGGTGCCGATGTTGGCATTACCATGGTTGCTCGCGCCGTAAACAGCGTTGGTCTGGGTATGATCGGCGGCGGCTCGCTTGATGAGGCGCTCAGCGAACTGGAAAGCGGCGCGGCCGATGCGGTTGTGGTGCTGGAAAACGATCTGCATCGCCACGCAGCGGCTTCCCGCGTTGACGCAGCGCTCTCCAAAGCGCCGCTGGTGCTGGTTATCGACCATCAGCGTACCGCGATCATGGACAAAGCCCATCTGGTGCTGTCCACCGCAAGCTTTGCAGAAAGTGACGGCACGGTAATCAACAACGAAGGCCGCGCTCAGCGCTTCTTCCAGGTTTATGATCCGGCTTACTACGACCACAGCGTTGCGATGCTGGAAAGCTGGCGCTGGCTGCACTCCCTGCACAGTACCGTCCAGAGCCGTGAAGTGGACTGGACGCAGCTCGATCACGTTATCGACGCCTGTGTTCAGAAGCTGCCGCAGCTGGCCGGGATCAAAGAAGCTGCGCCTGACGCAAGCTTCCGCATCCGTGGTCAGAAGCTGTCGCGTTCTCCAATCCGTTCAAGCGGACGTACGGCGATGCGCGCCAATATCAGCGTGCACGAACCGCGTCAGCCGCAGGATAAAGACACGATGTTCTCCTTCTCGATGGAAGGGAACAACCAGCCGTCCGCACCGCGCTCGCAAATACCGTTCGCATGGGCTCCGGGCTGGAACTCACCGCAGGCATGGAACAAATTCCAGGCCGAAGTGGGTGGTCATCTGCGTCATGGCGATCCGGGCGTGCGTCTGATTGAAGCAGCCGACACGGGCATTGATTTCTTCACCACAGTGCCGGAAACCTTCCAGGCAGAAGAAGGCAAATGGCGTATCGCGCCGTACTACCATCTGTTTGGCAGCGACGAGATGTCCCAGCGCTCTCCTGTCTTCCAGAGCCGTATGGTCGCGCCATACATCACGCTGAACCCGGCGGATGCCGCTAAGCTTGGCGTTAACGCGGGTAGCCTGATTTCCTTCAGCTACGAAGGTCAGACGCTGAGTCTGCCGCTGCAACTTTCCGCAGGGCTGACAGCAGGGCAGGTTGGTCTGCCTATGGGGATGCCTGGCATTGCCCCGGTTCTGGCAGGTCACTGTCTTGAAAATCTGCAGGAGGCGGCGTTATGAGTTGGTTGACACCGGATGTTATCGACATTCTGCTGAGCATTCTCAAAGCGGTTGTGATCCTGCTAGTGGTTGTCACCTGTGGCGCGTTTATGAGCTTCGGGGAACGTCGTCTGCTTGGTCTGTTCCAGAACCGTTACGGACCGAACCGCGTAGGCTGGGGCGGCTCGCTCCAGCTGGTGGCGGACATGATCAAGATGTTCTTTAAAGAGGACTGGGTTCCGCGTTTCTCCGATCGCGTAATCTTTACTCTTGCGCCAATGATTGCGTTCACCTCGTTGCTGCTGGCCTTTGCCATTGTGCCGGTCAGCCCGAACTGGGTCGTGGCGGATCTGAACATCGGCATTCTGTTCTTCCTGATGATGGCAGGCCTGGCGGTTTATGCCGTCCTGTTCGCGGGCTGGTCAAGTAACAACAAATACTCACTCCTGGGTGCGATGCGTGCTTCCGCGCAGACGCTCAGCTATGAAGTGTTCCTTGGTCTTTCCCTGATGGGCGTGGTGGCACAGGCGGGTTCGTTCAATATGGGCGATATCGTCAACAACCAGGCGCACCTGTGGAACGTCATCCCGCAGTTCTTCGGCTTCCTCACCTTTGCGATTGCGGGCGTGGCGGTTTGTCACCGCCACCCGTTTGACCAACCGGAAGCCGAGCAGGAGCTGGCCGATGGTTATCACATCGAATATTCCGGCATGAAGTTCGGCCTGTTCTTCGTTGGTGAATATATCGGCATCGTCACCGTCTCTGCTCTGATTGTGACGCTGTTCTTTGGTGGCTGGAATGGCCCGTGGTTACCACCGTTCATCTGGTTCGCGTTAAAAACCGCGTTCTTCATGATGATGTTCATTTTGATTCGCGCAGCGCTGCCTCGTCCACGTTATGACCAGGTAATGTCCTTCGGCTGGAAAGTTTGCCTGCCGCTGACGCTTGTCAACTTGCTGGTGACCGCCGCGGTCATTCTCTATCAGGCACCATAAGGGGTGAAAAAACCATGACATTGAAAGAGTTAGTGGTTGGTTTCGGCACCCAGGTACGCAGTATCTGGATGATCGGTCTGCACGCTTTCGCCAAACGCGAAACGCAGATGTATCCGGAAGAACCTGTGTATCTGCCGCCACGCTATCGTGGCCGTATCGTGCTGACGCGCGATCCGGACGGCGAAGAGCGTTGTGTTGCCTGTAACCTGTGTGCGGTTGCCTGCCCTGTCGCCTGTATCTCTTTGCAAAAAGCAGAGACGAAAGATGGCCGCTGGTATCCGGAATTCTTCCGCATCAACTTCTCACGCTGCATTTTCTGCGGCCTGTGCGAAGAAGCCTGTCCGACTACTGCGATTCAGCTGACCCCGGACTTCGAGCTGGGCGAGTTTAAGCGTCAGGATCTGGTATATGAAAAAGAGGACCTGCTGATCTCCGGTCCGGGTAAATACCCGGAATATAACTTCTACCGGATGGCGGGTATGGCAATCGACGGCAAAGATAAGGGCGAAGCGGAAAACGAAGCCAAGCCTATCGACGTCAAAGGCCTGTTACCTTAAGGAGTCAGGAATGGAATTTGCTTTTTATATATGCGCCCTTGTGGCGATCCTGACCACCCTTAGGGTGGTAACTCACAGCAACCCGGTGCATGCCCTGTTGTATCTGATCATCTCTTTGCTGGCTATCGCCGGGGTCTTCTTCTCCCTGGGCGCTTATTTTGCCGGTGCGCTGGAGATTATCGTTTACGCCGGGGCCATCATGGTGCTGTTCGTCTTCGTCGTGATGATGCTTAACCTCGGCAATTCAGTGGTGCAGCAGGAACGCGAGTGGCTTAAACCACAGCTGTGGATTGGCCCAGGCCTGCTTTCTGCGGTTCTGCTTGCCGTGCTGGTTTACGCGATTCTCTCTCTTAACGATCAGGGCATCGACGGTACGGCAATTGACGCGAAACAGGTTGGTATTGCGCTGTTTGGTCCATACGTACTGGCCGTTGAGCTGGCATCTATGCTGCTGCTGGCCGGGCTGGTTGTTGCCTTCCACCTGGGCCGTGAAGACCGTGCCGGTGAAGTGCTGAGCAACCGCCAGGCAGATATGGCTACAAAAAGAAAAACGGAGGAGCACGTATGATCCCGCTGCAACATGGACTCATTCTCGCCGCCATTTTGTTCGTGCTGGGGCTGACGGGATTGGTTATCCGTCGCAACCTGCTTTTCATGCTGATCAGTCTGGAAATCATGATTAACGCCGCGGCACTCGCTTTTGTCGTCGCCGGCAGTTACTGGGGCCAGGCCGACGGTCAGGTGATGTATATCCTGGCGATTAGCCTTGCGGCAGCCGAAGCCAGTATTGGCCTTGCGCTGTTACTACAGCTCCATCGTCGTCGCCAGAATCTGAATATCGATTCAGTAAGTGAGATGCGTGGATGAACCTTCTCTGGTTAACCATTCTTTTGCCGTTCGTTGGCTTTGTACTGTTGGCTTTTTCTCGTGGTCGCTGGTCGGAAAATCTCTCTGCTACGGTGGGGATTGGCTCTATCGGTCTGGCGGCGCTGGTCACCGCCGTTGCGGGCGTTGATTTCTTCAACAACGGCCGTCAGGCGTTTGTGCAGCCGCTGTGGACCTGGATGTCGGT
>DALYUA010000023.1:0-16215 GCA_031993245.1 Buttiauxella sp.
CGCTAGCCATTGTTGCGCTCCCCATTTTAGGTTTTGCGCAAACCTCACCCGATCCCGTTTTCGCCTCTGAAATAGCAGAACGCTACGCTAACCATATTTTCTATGGCAGCGGCGCAACCGGCATGGCTATGGTTGTGATTGATGGCAATCAACGTGCCTTTCACAGCTTCGGTGAGACCCGCCCCGGCAATAACGTCAGGCCGCAGTTGGATTCGGTTATCCGTATCGCCTCGCTGACCAAGCTGATGACCAGCGAAATGCTGGTTAAAATGCTCGATCAGGGCAAAGTGCAGCTCAACGATCCGCTGAGCAAATATGCGCCAGCGGGTGCCCGCGTCCCGACATTTAACGGGCAACCTATCACTCTCGTCAATCTGGCGACGCATACCAGTGCCCTTCCACGTGAACAGCCTGGCGGCGCGGCGCATCGCACCGTATTTACCTGGCCTACGCGCGAACAGCGCTGGAACTGGCTTGCCAATGCAACGTTAAGGTATGCTCCGGGCGCCAACGCCTCCTATTCGAATCTTGCGTTTGACCTGCTGGCCGATGCGCTGGGGCGTGCGGCAGGCAAACCTTATGCCGCGTTGTTTGACGAGCAAATCACCCGTCCGCTGGGCATGAAAGACACCACCTTCACTCCTTCCCCCGATCAGTGCAAGCGCCTGATGGTCGCAGAAAAAGGCGCCAGTCCCTGTGATAATACCCTTGCGGCCATTGGCAGCGGCGGCGTTTACTCCACGCCGGACGACATGATGCGCTGGATGCAGCAGTTCCTGAGCTCTGATTTCCACCAGCGCAACAGCCAGGCCGATCGCATGCAAACGTTGATTTATCAACGTAAACAGCTTCACAGAGTGGTTGGCATGGATGTGCCCGGCAAAGCCGATGCGTTAGGGCTGGGTTGGGTCTATCTGGCACCGAAAAATGGCCGACCGGGCATCGTGCAGAAAACGGGCGGCGGCGGTGGATTCATTACCTATATGGCGATGGTGCCGCAAACTAACGTCGGCGTTTTTGTCGTGATCACCCGTTCGCCGCTTACGCGTTTCGTTAACATGAGCGATGGTGTAAACGACCTGGTTTCCGAGCTGAGCGGATTCGCGCCGCGGGTGACCCCTGCTTCCTGATGTGAATAAGCAGGTCGTCGTTAAGACCTGCTTAATTTTGCACTGCGCTGACGGTGAACCAGCTTCTGACCCTCAGCGCCTGAGCGTTAATTGTTATTTGCGTCTGCGGATATCCGGCGTAATCAGATCGCCGCGCAGCACATATGAACCCAGCACCCTTTTGGTTTTCTCATTCAGCCACGTAACAATTCTTGCCGCCATCGCATCCATGGAATATTCAATCGCCGGGATCGTTGGAATGCCGGGCAGATTCAACGAACCCGCAAGGCTGAACACCATGATCTCTTCCGGAACAGATTTATTAAACGCCTGAAGCTGCGTAATGATGCGCTGCGCCTCCTGCTCGTCCGCCACCAGTAACGCGTTGAAGTTAAGCGTCGTGCTGTTATTGAGCAACTCCTGTAACGCTACGGACGAGGTGGTGGAATCCATAAAGATCAGGTTACGGTTAAACGGCAGGAAATTATTTTCCAGAGCGTGCTTATACCCCAACAGCACCTGATCCACGGCGCCGCTGGCCTGGGGCATTATCAGCGCAATCTGCCTTCTTCCTTGTTTAATCAGGTAGTTACATGCTGTTTCCGCTGCAAAAGCATGATCGAACTGAATGCTGTGCGCAGTATCGCCATCCATACAATCCACCAGAATCACATTTTCAAGTGAAATATTCAGTGGAAAGCGAGCGCCAATAATCAGGACATCGTCACACAAGCCGCAGGTTAACTCTTCAAGGGCATGCATGACTTCCGCCTTGTTATTGGCAAAGCGAAGCAGCAAGTGCTTTTGATGTTGGCTGAGGTGCTTTTCCAGCGCGTACAAATAGCCGGTGGTCTGGTTAATGTTTTCCTGCGCGCAGATAACACCGATGCAGCCGGTGGACTGACTTAATAAAGACTGAGCGATAACATTCGGACGGTAATTTAACGCTTCCGCCGCCTTAAGTACGGCAACACGGCTGGCTTCCTTCACGCCGCGTGAACCGCTCAACACCCGTGAGACTGTGGCTTTTGAAACCCCGGCCAAACGCGATACATCGTTGATTGTAGACATTATATCTCCCCTACCGGCATAAAATCCTTGCCTGAAAATCCCTGAAGCCACCCTCGTTAACAATGTGGCCATCCGCAGTATAGTCGTTTCCATTTTTCGTGGAAACCGATTTTCCATTTGCTATCCAAACGACTTTTTATCCATCGATTTTTGTGATGACTATCCAGGAAGAATAGCCCGCATTGACTCGATATTGGACCAGGTTCACACTTCCGCACCCTGCTCATGGAAAACGGTTTCCATAAAGTATCAAATCGCATCCGCAATAACTTTTTACACTTTGAGGATAATTGTCGATGTTCAAGATAATGTTGTGTTGTTCCGCCGGAATGTCCACCAGCATGCTGGTGCGCAAAATGCTGGCCGTGGCGGAAGAAAGAGGGCTCCCGGTTGAGATAGAAGCTTACGGCGTGTCCGAATTTGACGTTCAGTTTCCCCGCTACCAGGTGGTGCTGCTCGGGCCACAGGTGAAGTACATGCTAAATGGACTCAGCGAAAAAGCGGCCGCCAAAGGCATTCCGGTCAAAGCCATCGACACGATGGATTACGGCATGCAGCGTGGCGATAAGGTGCTGGATTACGCTCTGTCGCTCATTGAAGCGGCTCACTAAAAGGGGATTCATATGAGTTCGCTATATCAGTCTATGGTCGCCGTTATCGAGCAAACCATCACCCCGCTGGCCGGGCGTCTCGGGCAGCAAAAGTACGTTATCGCCATTCGTGATGGCTTTACCGCAGCCCTGCCTTTTATGATCATCGGCTCGTTTATGCTGGTGTTTATCTTCCCGCCTTTCTCCGCAGATACCACTCTCGGTTTTGCGCGTGCCTGGCTTGATTTCTCCGAGACTTACCGCGAACAGCTGATGCTGCCTTTCAACCTCAGCATGGGCGTAATGACATTCTTTATTTCCGTGGGCATTGGCGCGAGCCTTGGGCGGCAGTTTAATCTCGATCCGGTGATGTCCGGCCTGCTGGCATTTATGGCCTTTCTGCTGGTGGCCGCACCCTATGCCGACGGAAAAATCTCTACCCAGTACCTCTCCGGACAAGGGATCTTCACGGCACTGATTACCGCCATGTACTCCACCCGTATGTACGCATGGCTTAAGCAAAACAACATCACTATTCGCCTGCCAAAAGAAGTGCCGACCGGCGTCGCACGCTCGTTTGAAATCCTTATACCGGTGCTGGTGGTGATTGGGACGCTGCATCCGCTGAACCTGTTTATCGAAGCGCAAACCGGCATGATCATGCCGCAGGCAAGTATGCACCTGCTGGAACCGCTGGTTTCCGCGTCGGATTCACTGCCAGCGATCCTGCTGTCTGTGCTGCTGTGCCAGATCTTCTGGTTTGCGGGCATCCACGGCTCGCTGATCGTTACCGGCATTATGAACCCGTTCTGGATGGCCAACCTGTCGGCAAACCAGGCGGCACTGGCCGCGGGCGCGGCGCTTCCGCATGTTTACCTGCAAGGATTCTGGGATCACTATTTGCTGATTGGCGGCGTTGGCTCCACTTTACCGCTGGCTTTCCTGCTGCTGCGCAGCCGTGCCGCACACCTGCGTACCATCGGCAAAATGGGCATAGTGCCGAGCTTCTTCAACATCAACGAACCGATCCTGTTCGGCGCGCCAATCATCATGAACCCGATGCTGTTTATCCCGTTTGTCTTCGTGCCGCTGATTAACGCCTGCCTTGCTTATACCGCCACAAAACTCGGCTGGCTTGCACAGGTTGTTTCCCTCACGCCGTGGACAACGCCTGCGCCAATTGGCGCTTCATGGGCGGCAAACTGGGCGCTAAGTCCGGTAGTGATGTGCGTTATCTGTATGGTGATGTCGGCTCTGATGTATCTGCCATTCCTGCGCGCCTACGAACGTTCCCTGCTGAAAACAGAAGAAGAGAAAACGCAAAACCTGACAACAGCTACCGCGGATGCCAACGCATAACAGCGGCAGTCAATGACCAATAACTCTGGAAAGCACGATGATTGTTTTAGAAGAAGCGGTAATGGAAATAATTATGAATGCGGGCCAGGCCCGGAGCCTTTGTTTCGAGGCGCTGCAGGCCGCACGCAAAGGCAGCCTGGATGAGGCTAAAAGTTTATTGCGTGAGGCGGATGGTTATTCACGCCAGGCCCATCTGATGCAAACCAAACTCATTGAGCAGGATGCCGGGGAAGCCAAACAGCCAATGACGTTAATTATGGTTCACGCCCAGGACCATTTAATGACCTCCATGCTGGCCCGTGAACTGTCTGAAGAGATTATCTGTCTTTACCAGCGCTAAAACCGCCTTATTAAATATATAAAATGGAGAATTTATTACGTAGATATTTTTAATTAAGCACCTTCCGATTACAGCACAGAAATAAACTCGTCTGGCGGCGCCCTTAATAGACCGCCCGGAACGGGACAGTCATTGTCTGAAAATATAACTAACTAAAGTTGAGATGATTATGAAACTTTTTAAACGACTGCCGTTAACCATGGCGGTTATCGCCACCCTTTGCCCAATTTCTGCGTTTGCTCAGGAATTTACTCAGGAACAAATCGATCGGATCGTGGCAAAAGCGGTGGATAAAGCTCTGGCCGATCGCGAAGCGAAAATAGATGCCGTGCAGCTTAAAAAAACGGACCCGCTCGTGACGCCAGAAGCTCCCGCCCCCGACACGCCGGACCTGGCTATTCCCTACGGCGTGAAATTTACCGGCTACGCTCGTTACGGCGCGCATTTCCAGGCGGGCGATCAGAAATATATCGGGGTTGATGGTTCCTATAACGGTTCATCAGCCATTGGCCGTCTGGGCAACGAAGGCAACGGCGGCGAATTCCAGCTAAGCAAAGCGTTTAAAAGCGCAACCGGCGCTATCTGGGACGTGAACGTAATGTTCGACCACTGGGGCGATGAAGTTAACCTCAAGAAGGCTTACGCTGGAGTAACCAACCTTTTTGAATCGCAGCCAAACGCTTATTTCTGGGCAGGGCGTGACTTCCACCAGCGTCCGCAACAGGGCATCAACGACTACTTCTTCATGAACCACGATGGCCAGGGCGCCGGGGTGAAAAACTTCGATCTCGGCTTTGCGCAGTTAGACCTGGCCGCTGTAGCCTCGGTAGAATCCTGTAACCCGGAACTGGTTGAAGATGGCGATAACCCATCGCGTATCTCCTGTACCGGCAGCTCCGGCACGGGCGACAAAGGCAATTACGCGGCGACCTCAAAACTGCACGGCATCAAAATGGGGCCGATCGACTTTGAGCTGTACGCCAACTATGGCTTTGATTCCAAAGCTATCGACAGCGACGAAAGATCCAAGGCCTGGCAGGCTGCGGTGGTGCTCAGCCACACCGGCGATAATAGCCTGAACAAAATCATCGCCCGTTATTCCGACCATTCGGATAACAGCGTTTATAACAAAACCAACGGCCTGCACACGGTATATACCAGCTTCGAAGGCAGCTATAAGTTTACGCAGCAGGCTCAGATTGAATACCTGCTGGCTTTCCACGATTACGACAACGACGAACAAACCCAGGACAATCGCCGCAACTATGGCGCCATCGTTCGTCCGATGTACTTCTGGAACGACGTGCATTCAACCTGGCTTGAAGCGGGATATCAGCGCGTGGATTACGAAAATGACGGTGACAACAAAGGCTGGAAGCTGACCCTTTCCCAGAATATCTCCATCGCCATGGGGCCTGAATTCCGCCCAATGCTGCGCTTCTACGTTACCGGCGGCCAGGTTGAAAATAACCATACCACACGCGTTGCGGGTCAAGAGGATACACAGCTTGATTCGTTTAACGTAGGCGCAATGTGGGAAGCCTGGTTCTGATTATTTAACCGCTGTATTCAGGGACGGATAAAGTTATTTCCGTCCCTGATTGTTAACCTGTATTACGTTCCTGAGACCTGATGTCGCGCACGGATATTCACCTTATTTCATTAGCGACACGGATTTGCCAAATATCGGGCAGTTGTACCCTCACTCCTTTTTTCAGGCAAATCCGTTTTCTTCATAATTACCGGGCCCGTTAATTAATGCTTCCGGTTCCTTGCGGGCGGTTCTATGCTTAAGCCATGGAGAAAATAGCTGAATTAAAACGAACCAAGCGCCTTGCGCTTTCCCTGCTGCTGATTGCCGCAGCGATTTTTGTGATCGCTCTCTTTTTACCCCCTAACTTTTGGGTGAGCGGGCTGAAAGCCATTGCCGAAGCGGCGATGGTAGGCGCGCTTGCCGACTGGTTCGCCGTGGTGGCGCTGTTCCGCCGCGTGCCTATCCCTTTCATCGCACCGCATACGGCGATTATTCCCCGTAATAAAGATCGGATCGGCGAAAATCTTGGCTATTTCGTACAGGAGAAATTCCTTGATACCCAGTCGCTTATTACCCTGATTCGTCGCCATGAACCGGCGCAGATGATCGGCGTCTGGTTCAGCAAGCCGGATAACGCCCGACGGGTCGGACGGCATCTGCTGCAGGTGATGGGCGGTTTTCTGGATATGACGGACGATTCGCGAATTCAGGGGTTGCTGCGCCGCGCGGTACATAAAGCGATTGATAAGGTCGATCTTAGCTACTCCAGCGCCCTGCTGCTGGAAAGCATGACGAAGCATAATCGTCATCAGGCCTTACTGGATTCATTGATTGCCCAACTGTTAACCCTCCTTAACCGGGAAAGCACCCGGGAGCTTATCGCCCGCCAGATTGTGCACTGGCTGGAAACGGAGCATCCACGCAAGTCTAAAGTCTTGCCGACGGAATGGCTGGGCGAACACAGCGCCGAGCTGGTCGCCAGCGCGGTCAATTCCATGCTTGATGATATCAGCGAGGATCAGGGCCACCAGCTTCGCCTGGCGTTCGACCGCGCCACGTTCAAACTTATCGATAAGCTAAAAAGCGACCCTGAGATGGCGGAAAAAGCGGAAAACATCAAAAGCTATCTGAAGGAAGACGAATCATTTAACCGTTACCTGGGCGAGCTGTGGGGCGATTTACGCCGCTGGCTAAAAGAGGATATGAACAGCGAAGATTCGCGTATCAGGCAGCGGATTGCCGAAGCCGGGCAGTGGTTTGGAGAAACGTTAACAGGAGACAGCGCCCTGCGCGCCTCGCTGAACGAGCATCTTGAGCAAGCGGCCAGAAAAGTCGCACCGGAGTTTGCGGCATTTCTCACAAAACACATCAGCGATACGGTGAAAAGCTGGGACGCCCGCGATATGTCGCAGCAGATAGAACTCAATATCGGCAAAGACCTGCAGTTTATCCGTATCAACGGTACGCTGGTGGGCGGCTCGATTGGGCTGGTGCTCTATCTGCTGACCCAGATCCCCGCGCTGCTGAATTTTTAAGGTGAATGCAAAAGCGCACCCACCTTAAATTTGCTTACAGCTGCGCTAAAGGAACGCGAACAATGCTGTCCGGGCCTTTGGTGGAGTGATCTTTATTAAAGCCCTGCTTAACCGTGACGTACAGCGTCTGCCCGTCCGCTGAGAGCAGCAGGCTGTTCGGGTGCGGCGGAAGGCTCAGCGCCTTCTTCACCGCGTAGGTGTTGGCGTCAAGGATCAACAGCTTGCCGGATTCACGCTGGGTGAGGTAAATCTCGTTACGTTTGGCATTAAACTTCACCGCTAACGTATCGCCCGTTTCCAGGTTCTTCAGCACGTTGCCGGTATTGATATCCAGCACCAGCGTGGTTTTCGCTTTCGAGTTATCGGTCACAAACAGGCGGCCCGTCGCCGGATCTTCCGCAAGATTAAGCAGCAGGGCTTCTTTCTCGCCGAGCGGTTTCCAGCGCTTTTCAATACGGTTTGTTTTCGGGTTGATCACCAGAATTTCACCGCCGCCGTTGGCGGCATAGATACGCTGCGTCTGTTCAGAATAGAGCAGGCCGGTTACCCATTTCCCGGCGTTATTGATACGTTTTTTCAGCTTCAGCGTTTTCGCATCAACCACCCAGATTACCGCCGGATCGGCCACGCCGCCGATATATAGCTTGCCATCATGCAGGATGATTTCACGCGCGCCGTAAGGGAAGCCTTCCTTATTACGTTCGCTGAACATCAGGCGGTTAAGCACTTTGCCATCTTCAACGTTAATGGCGCTGATGCCGCCGTCCAGCGAGTTGGTGACGTATAGGGTTTTGCCCAGCGGGTCCATCACCGCACCAAAGTTCTTCAGATCGGTATGCGACTGGCCAATGGTCTTGAGCGAAACGGGATCCAGCTTGTAAACCACGCCGCCCTGCACATCTTTGAAGCCCTGCGCGGTGGCGACATACAGCGCACCGTTCTGCTGGCTTATCGCCATTTCGTATACGCCTTCGGACAGTTCGCGCTGCTCTAAAGGACGCTTTTGCTCTGCCGCCGCAACCGGCGTTGGTTTTACCGTGGTAGCCTGGTGTGCGCTACACCCTGTCAGCGCCAGGGCGATTAGCGCAGCCAGCGCCGTTGTTCTTTTAGTCATTTTTTTATCCTTTTCGGTCTGAATGAAGTACTTGCAGATGTGCAGCGAGCCGGACAGGGCTCTGCAAAACCTCGCCATAAATGCAAATGAGAAAGATAATCATTTCTTTGATGAATGTACAATGCTATTGCCGTTAAGAGAATGGAATGGGTTGCAGAACAGGAAATATCTTTGGAAAACAAGCCGCAATTGGCTTATCAGGCGTTGGGTTAACAGACTTGATTTACGCTATAGTCAGCGCCGCTGCGGCAAAATCCGTGGCCGGGTTTCGCAGCTCCGGTGATGGTTACTTTCACATCGGAGAACAGCAATGAAAAACTACTACACAACTCTGTCTTCCCTTTTAACAAGACTGACACCATGCCGATATCATTGCGGCAGTCCGCAAAAAGGCATGTCACTGGCCGCCCTTTCACGCGCAGCAGGATGGATAATTCAAAGTAAACCATGCCTTTCGGTGCATGGTTTTTCATATAAAAAACGCCTTTTCCGCAAGTAGCCATCCCGGAGCCAGCGCGGTTCTGAAGGCGTAGTGGGCTACCGTCCCGATATAGAGTGAATGGGGCTTACACCGCTGTACCGATGCTGTACCGGGGCGACGAAGCCAGCGATGCTGCCGGCACTCTGTGCTTTTCACGCTCTGCAGCTATATATTGCCGTCGGTTGAACGCGTTAGCTCTTCCCAGGCATCGATTTCTGCCGCATAAGCTTTTAATTTATCGCGCACCAGGCCGAGCGCATCGCTTCCCAACAGCAAATGCGCCGGTGGCGTGTCGCTATTAATGATTGCCATCATGGCAATCGCCGCTCTGGCAGGATCCCCCGGTTGCTTACCGTTTTTCTCCTCTCGCGCCTGACGAACTGGATCGAACAAGGGATCATAATCGGGAATGGATCGAGGCGTTCTGATCATAGAACGTCCTGCCCAGTCAGTGCGGAAAGAACCCGGGGCGACGGCTGTTACGGCAATATTAAAAGGTTTAAGCTCTTTACCTAATACTTCAGATATTCCTTCCAGAGCAAACTTACTGCCGCAGTAATAAGCGATCCCCGGCAAGGTAATGATTCCGCCCATCGACGTTATATTGAGGATATGCCCGCGGCGGCGCTTGCGCATATAAGGCAGCACTGCCTTTATCATTGCTACCGCACCGAATACGTTTACGTCGAACTGCTGTTTCATTTCATCTAAGGGCGATTCCTCCATCACACCTTCATGGCCATAACCCGCATTGTTGACCAGCACGTCAATCGGACCGATATTGGCCTCGACTTCAGCTATCACGCCATCGATCGAAGCAAAATCTGTCACATCCAGCATTCTCGCGAAAGCGCCTGGGTTTAGCGCCTCAAAGGATGCCTTTGCCGGTTCGTTACGCACGGTTCCCACGACACGATGACCGCTTTTTAACGCTTCCTGAGCTAATGCCCGGCCAAAACCGCTGCTTACGCCGGTAATAAAAATAGTTTTTGATGAAGACATACAGAACTCCTGTTGGTTAAGAGGCGTATGCATATTATTCTCTCAGGTGCTGATTTTTTAGACCGGATACTCTATTTTTATTGCCTGATTCTCTGAGGGAAAGTTTATGAGCGATAACCTTACTTACGATCGGCAACGCACGGTGGATCTGCTTATGGCTTTGGCGCCGCAGGAAGGTTACAACCTTACCTTCCTTCCCGGCGTTCGCTTCCTTCGTTCGGATCGCCCCCTGGCCCGCACGCCCGTTCTTTACGATCCTGGTATCGTTATTGTGTGTCAGGGATCTAAAAAGGGATATCTGGGGGACAAAACTTATCTGTATGATGAACAACATTATCTCGCGGTTTCTGTGCCTGTCCCTTTCATGATGGAAACGGATGCCTCGCCAGAGCAGCCGTTACTGGCTATATATTTACATCTGGATTTTCAACTCGCCGCCGAGTTAATGGTGCAGATAGACAGGCAAGGAACAGCCTCACCAACGGAAGCCCCCGAAAGCATGCTGTCCAGTCCCATGGATGCATCCCTGAAGCTTTCAGTATTTCGCTTTCTCAAAGCAATGAGTGAACCAGTTGAGGCTGCAATACTGGGACCGGCCCTGCTGCGCGAACTTTATTTTCGGGTTCTTACCGGCGCTCAGGGTAGCGTAATGCGTTCGGCGTTGGCGATGCGCGGGCAATTTGGAAAAATTGGCAAAGCGTTGCGCCGTATTCATGCCACCTATGCGCACCCTCTGAATCTTATCGATCTGGCTGAAGAGGCAGGGATGAGCGTATCGACCTTCCATAACCATTTTAAGGCCATTACACGCACCTCTCCCATGCAGTACGTGAAGTCGACGCGCCTGCATCAGGCCCGGCTGCTGATGGTTCGACAAGGGGTAACAGCGGCAGTCGCGAGTCAGGCAGTTGGGTATGAAAGCCCTTCGCAATTTAACCGTGAATTCAAGCGGCTGTTCGGGTTACCCCCGGCCGAAGAAACAAGGCGTATGCGCGCGAGCTTCGCTATACCGCCGGTTCACCCGTTGTCAGAGTTTGTCTCTTCGCACTAGTTTGCCTCCCAACCGCAGATGCGGGGCTGACAATCACCGGTTTTTGCCGCATCGCCGTTAATGGCAACGCTGCCATCTACCTGCAGGCTGAAGATACAGGTTATGGCACTATCACTGACATGATAAGAAGCAACAAATAACATAAAGAGGTGAAATGAAGTCACCAATAAAGGCTCCAACCTTATCCGATCTGAAAGCTTTTATCGCCGTGGCAGAGCAGCGCAGTTTTCGTCGTGCGGCAGACCTGTCCGGCGTCACCCGCTCCACGTTAAGCCACGCCATTCGCGGGCTGGAAGAGCGCCTCGGAATCCGCCTGCTGCACCGTACAACACGCAGCGTGTCGCTGACCGAAGCCGGAGAGCAGTTGCTGAGAAGGATCTCGCCACACCTGAACGGGCTGGAGCAGGCGCTGGAAGAGGTGGCAGATACGCAGGGGCAAATACTGGGCACGCTACGGATCAACGGTGGTGAAGAAGCGATTCAACTGTTGCTGCACTCGGTAGTGCAGGAATATCAGACGCGCTACCCCGGCGTAGAACTGGATCTGGTGGTGGATGGCAGACTGACGGATATTGTCGCTGAGGGTTTTGATGCGGGTATTCGTCTGGCAGAAGACGTTCCTGCCGATATGGTGGCAGTGCGTTTCAGTGATGATGTGCGTTTTCTGGCGGTGGCCGCACCGGAATATCTGGCACAACATCCTGCCCCTGAAGTGCCGGATGAGCTGGCGCAGCATCGGTGTATCCGTCAGCGTTTACCCAGCGGCAAACGTTATCGCTGGGAATTTTCCCGCCACGGGCAGGCCATCGCTCTGGACGTGCCCGGCACGCTGACGCTGAACAGTTCACAGCTGATGGTGGATGCCGCTATTAAAGGGTTGGGCATTGCCTGTGTCCCGGAGATTCATGCCCGGGCGGCGCTGGATGACGGGCGACTGGTGACGGTTCTGGAGCCCTGGTGCCCGCCGATCGGCGGCCTGTGCGTCTATTTTCCGGCAAATCGCCATATGCCCGCCAGCCTGCGGGCACTGATAGAGTTAATTAAAAATAACCATCAGGCCTCGTCCGGCAAACGAGCAACCACTTTGATTTCAAAACGGAAACCATAAAGCCAGGTCACCCCCACGCCTGTCAGCGTGGGCCAGGGGGCATCACCCCAGTATTCCGGCAGCACCTTCCAGACGGTTTCAAGCGTGGTTTCAGGATCGACCAGAAACGCGGTGACCTCCACCACATCCGCGAAGGTGCATCCTGCTGCCGTCAGCACCGCATTCAGATTGTCGAAGGCCAGCCGGATCTCCTGCTCCAGTCCAGGTTCCGGTGAGCCATCTTCACGACTCCCCACCTGACCGGAAACAAACAGAAAACCGCCAGATTTTACGGCCGGTGAGTAACGATTCTGCTCATACAACGCCTGACGTCCGGCAGGGAATATCACATCTTCTGGCTTTTTCATCCTCGCTCCTTCTGTAAAAAGAAAATGCATTACAGGGATGATAGACGCCAGACACCGTAGCCACTATGCCCGCAAAGTTGCATGAGCTGGTGAACATTATTCAACGATGTCATTTTTTAAGCGAAAGTTAACCCACCTGTGGCGAAGTTTTTCTCTCTCAATCCATAGATTCTGGTGAAGTTAAGGGACTCTTTTTATTCCTGTTCTTATGGCAGCGCTATTTTGTGAGCGTATGCAGGGCGCATGGTTTTCAAAATCCGGCCTTTATTAATCCCTCAGATAACAATTCATAGTTCAGGCGATCCCGGATTGGTAACCAATCCCCCAGGGACTCCAGGCGAAAAGAAGGCGCTATTGTTTGCAAATGTCTGGCGGTAATGTGCGCCTCATTAAGCTTACCGAGCATGGCCTGGCTTGCAGCAAGTATTGTCTGGGATACCATCAGATTTGGCATATTAGCCGTAGACTCTTCTGCCCATTTTTCTGCATCCAGGAAATTACCAAGAAAATAGTGAGCAGAAGCCATACCTATCTGCATTCGATAAAGCTCCGGGTCAACCGGGCTCAGTTTCATTGCATGTGAGAATTGGGTAACAGCTTCTTCAGTCTGTCCATACCATAAATGGCAAAAGGCACCCAGAAAGCGGGCTGCGGCAAGGTTAGGGTTCAGTTCCTGAGCCCGGGTTAATAAAGCGATGCTTTGCTCCCTGTCGTCAGACAGATGGCATAGCGTGTGTCCGCTACGCGCAAGCGCCACCGCATCAAACTGGCCCAGTTCAATGGCCTTACGGGCCAGCCGCAGACCTTCAGCAATCTCAAAAAGATCGTTATTTATCCATCCATTGATCTTGCGCCAGCAATAACACCAGGCGGCCATTGCATAGGCTGACGAGAAATCAGGATCGTATGAAATTGCCTGCTGAAACAGCGGGATCGCTTCTTTGATCTCCTCTTGCGAACCGCGATGCAGATGCGCCATGCCACGTAAGTAGTAGTCGTAGGCGTCCAGGTTTTCTGTTGCTTTAAAACGGGCCCGCATTATTTCTGCCTGTTCCAGCTGCGGAGCAATTGCGCTCACCACGCTGTCGGCAATCTGGTCCTGAAAATCGAATAAATTGACTAATACACCCTCAAACCGGCCAGCCCAGTGGGTGACGCCCGTTTCTGTATCAATCAGGTTGCCAGTAATACGCACGCGACCCTGTGCCTGCCGCCAGCTTCCTTCCAGCACATAGCGAACGCTTAAATCTCTCCCCATCTGCTTTGCATCGCAATGGTAGTCTTTGTAAGTGAAGCTCGAATTGCGGGCAATGACAAAAAGCCACCGATACTGAGATAACGCAATGATGATGTCTTCTACTACACCGTCGATAAGATAGTCCTGAGCAGGATCACCACTCAGATTAGTGAAAGGCAGAACAGCTATTGAAGGTTTATTGACCAGGTGCGGGCGGGAGGATAATGAGGGCGCAGTAGTTTGAATGGCGGGTTGAGCAGGTATCTGTTGTTCAACCAGCTCGGCTACAAAACGGAATCCTTTACGCGGAATAGTTTTGATAATGTTCTGTTTCTGCCC
Organism: Buttiauxella sp.; assembly: GCA_031993245.1. Lineage (GTDB taxonomy): Bacteria > Pseudomonadota > Gammaproteobacteria > Enterobacterales > Enterobacteriaceae > Dryocola. The sequence goes on from DALYUA010000023.1 coordinate 14,218, forward strand.
GTCATCTCCGACCGCCACCCGCACCGCATTAATTTGGCTTGCAATGGTTGATTCCGAAACCACTCTCCCGTTCCACACCTTTTCGGTTAACTCATCACGACTTACCACCCGATTACGATGGGCGATCAAATGCAGCAGCAAATCAAAAACCTTTGGCGTTGTTGCCACCAGCCGTGAGCCCCGGCATACCTCGCGGCGTTCAGGATCCAAAATACAGTCAGAAAAAAACCATTGCATAGGATGCTCCAGGGATCTGAGGCGACGGCTCCATAAACAGCAGACGCTTCAAGGTTTATTCAAAGAATTTTGGCCGTAAAAAAAAGCTTATGGCAAAGCGGTCTACCGGACTGAGGGGGATACTACTTCACATAAATTCAGGTGGAAACCTTAAGCCAATCTACAACCGATTCTGTCGTTACAACACCACAAGAGAGCAACATATGAACCAGCGAATTGATTACCAAAAACAATCTCCCGAATTATTTAAAAAGCTTGTTGAGCTGAACATGGCGCTGAAGTCATCAGCTATCGAAAAAACGATACAAAGCCTCATTGAGATTCGCGCCTCTCAACTTAACGGATGCGCATTCTGCGTGGATATGCACGTCAAGGAAGCATCAATACACGGTGAAAGAGCACTACGCCTGCACCATGTAGCAGTCTGGAGAGAGTCTGACCTGTTTACTCCCCGCGAACGTGCGGCTCTGGCGTGGACCGAAGCGCTTACTCAGATCTCACCTTCTGGCGTGAGCGATGAAATCTACGAACGCGTGCGGACTCAGTTTTCCGAAAAGGAGCTATCAGATCTGACCTTCCACGTTATGTCCATCAATGCCTGGAACAGGGTTAACGTTGGGTTCCGCATCCCTCCTGGCATCTACGATAAAGCCTTTGGCATTAGTAACTCGGGTCTGGTCTGAGTACGGCATGATGAAGGCAATTATGCGTATTTTTGCCCCTCTGGCCGTCTGCGTTTTACTGTCGACAGGGATTGCTAAGGCACATGAAACGCCCGAAGCAGAAGTTGTCCCTGTGCTGAAAAAGACGCTTGCAGACTATCCAGGCAAGGAGATAACGATGATTACGGTCGAATATCCTCCCGGTAGCGTAGACCCGGTGCATCGCCATAATGCGCATAGTTTCATCTATGTGCTGGAAGGATCCATAGTCATGGGCGTGCGGGGTGGTAAGACCGTTACCTTAGAAAAGGGCGATACGTTCTACGAGGGACCAGAAGATGTGCATACGGTTGGCCGTAACGCCAGCCAAACGCAATCGGCAAAGTTCCTCGTTGTTACGCTTAAGAATGAAGGTTCGCCCATCGTATTACCGGCACACTGATTTAAGAGTTAACACAATGAAATTATTGAAAGACAAAGTAATCATTGTCACCGGCGGTAGTTCAGGCATTGGACGCGAAGCGGCTTTACAATTCGCGCAGGCCGGAGCAAAAGTTCTGATAACCGGGCGTAACGAAGGCAGGTTAAAAGAAGCGCTCCCGGCGCATCCGAACCTTAAGTGGCTGGTGGCTGATGTCGCCAAACCTGACGATGCGCAGCGGACTATCGCTGAAGCAGTTAACCTGTGGGGAAAGGTGGATGTGCTGGTGAACAACGCTGGCGCAGGAATGATTCTTCCGTTGGCAGATGCAACCCACGAAAAAATTTCTACTATTCTCGCGATCAATGTCATTGGCCCAAGCCTGCTGGCGGCTGCGGCGCTGCCTTATTTAGTAAATTCCGGGGGCGCCATCATTAACATTTCCAGCACCTACGGGCATAAACCTCTGGCTAATCTGTCCCACTACGCTGCGAGTAAAGCGGCGCTGGAACACCTGACGCGCTCATGGGCCCTTGAATTAGCTCCCCAAGGCGTGCGCGTCAATGCCGTGGCTGCCGGCCCCACAGAGACATCAGCCCTGACGGGAATGATGGGGCTAAGCCATGAGCAGGCAGAAGAGATCAAAGAACATGAGCGAGAGATCGTTCCTCTCAAACG
>DALYUA010000024.1:0-15592 GCA_031993245.1 Buttiauxella sp.
TCAGTTCGCGGATCAGGAAGGCCTGTTTGTCGGCTTCTGACCAGCTTTCGTAATCGCCAATGCCCAGGTAGCGGGTCATTTCGCCCAGGGCTTCGGTGTGGCGGGTGCTTTCCTGGCGAACATCAATACGCACCAGAGGCACGCCAAAACTCTTCACGCGGCGCAGCGTATCAAGCAGCTGGCCGTTGGCGATGATGCCCATACCGCAAGCCTGTAGTGACTCGTAACAGGCATAAAGCGGTTCCCAAAGCTGTTCGTTCTGCGTCAGTAAACCTTCTGGTTTTGGCAGGCGTTGGCCTTTCAGACGCGCCTCCAGCCAGGCCTGGGTAGACAGAAGCTGCTGGCGCAGCCCTTTCATAATGCAGCGATACGGTTCCTGTGCGGCGTCAGGGCCTGCCAGCTCGCTCAGCTCCGGTGTGCACTCCACCATGGAAAGTTCGGAAATCAGAACCTGAATATCGCGCAGGAAGAGATCGGTTGCTTTCCAGCGGCTAAGCAGCAGGACGTGACGAGTGATGTCGGCTGTGACGTTCGGGTTGCCGTCCCGGTCGCCGCCCATCCAGGATGTGAAGCGTACCGGCACGAAGTCCACCGGCAGCTTGTAGTTCAGGTTTGCTTCAAGCTGTTCGTTCAGCTCGCGCAGATAATTAGGTACGCCTTCCCACAGGCTGTTTTCAACAACCGCAAAGCCCCATTTGGCTTCATCGACCGGAGAAGGACGATGCTTACGGATTTCGTCGGTATGCCATGCCTGGGCCACCAGCTGGCGTAGACGGCGCATAATCTGATTGCGTTCGTAATCGGCAAGATCGCTGTGGTCGAGCTGTTTCAGGCAGCCATTGACTTCAACCAGCTTGTGAATCAGGGTGCGACGGGTGATCTCGGTCGGGTGTGCTGTCAGCACAAGCTCCAGGGAGAGGGATTCTACCGCATCCCGAATAGCGGCTTCGCTAATATCCGGCTGTTCTTTTAATTTCTGCAGCGTCTTAGCGATAACTTCAGGATTGCTGGCGGCCTCGCCGTTTGCGGAAATGCTGTGATATTGCTCGGCGGTGTTGGCCAGATTCAGGAACTGGCTGAACGCACGGGCTACCGGCAATAGTTCGTCATTAGACAGGTTCTGTAAGGTGGTTAACAGCTCCTGACGGTTTGCTTCATTGCCCGCCCGCGAAGACTTTGACAACTTGCGGATTGTTTCTACCCGGTCAAGGATGTTTTCACCTAATGCATCCTTGATGGTATCCCCGAGCAACTTGCCGAGCATACTGACATTACTTCGCAAAGCGGAATACTGTTCGTTCATATGACCCCAGACACCCAATCTAATTTGTAACTCAATTTCACCCGTGAAGGTTCAACACCGTCTTTTATAAAGCCACGTCTCACCGCTTTCGTCAATTGCTACGAAATCGTTTCAGCAAACGCGTAAAAGACGCAAATTTATGAAATTTAATTACTAGGTTTGTGCATAAGTAATTCTTATAAGAATCCATAAAAAAGCAGCGGAAAAAGGGGAGAAAACCCCTTTCTCCGCTATTTTTCAATGCCAGCAAAAATGATTTACGACCTGTGTGATGAGTTTACGCGTCGGCTCGATAAAACGGGTTTCGAGGTATTCATCCGGCTGGTGTGCCTGATTAATTGATCCCGGTCCCAGCACCAGCGTTGGACAGATTGTCTGAATAAATGGCGCTTCGGTACAATAGTTCACCACTTCGGTTTGCGCCCCAAGCAGTTTCTCAACGACCTGCACCAGTTGATGATCTTTGGCGCATTCGTAGCCCGGAATCGGCGGATGAAGTTCAGAAACCGTCAGGCGACCCGGCCAGCGCTGGCTAACCGGCTCCAGCGCCTCATTCAGTAACCCATTCAGATCGTTTAACGTCAGGCCCGGCAGCGGGCGGATATCCATATGCAGCTCGCAACAGGCGCAGATACGGTTTGCCGCGTCACCGCCGCTGATATGCCCCAGGTTTAGCGTTGGATAGGGTACGGTGAAGGCATCGTGGTGGTAGCGGTCTTTTAGCGTATTTTTCAGCGCCATGATGTGGCCGATGGCGTCGTGCATCAGTTCGATAGCATTCACGCCGCGCGCCGGATCGCTTGAGTGGCCAGACTGGCCGAGGATGCGAATCGCGTTAGAGATATGGCCCTTATGCGCACGTACCGGCTGCAGGGAAGTTGGTTCGCCGATGATCGCGCAGTCCGGGCGCAGATTTGTGGTTTCGGAGAAATAACGCGCCCCGGCCATGGTGGTTTCTTCATCTGCGGTCGCCAGAATATAAAGAGGTTTTTTCAGCGTCGTCACATCAACATCACGCAGCGCATCGAGAATAAAGGCAAAGAAGCCTTTCATGTCTGCGGTGCCAAGGCCGTACAGTTTATTTTCATGTTCTGTCAGGGTAAACGGATCTCGCGTCCAGCGGCCATCATCAAAAGGTACGGTATCGGTATGACCCGCCAGCAGGAGCCCGCCTGCACCAGAACCGGTGCTTGCCAGCATATTAAATTTATTGCGGGTGCCGGGCACAGGCTGTACTTCGACATCAAATCCCAGGTCGCGGAACCAGCCCGCCAGCAAATTGATTAAAGACTCATTGCTCTGATCCAATGCACTGTCGGTAGCGCTGATGGAGGGAGTCGCGATCAACGCGCGGTAAATCTCGATAAAAGGAGGTAATTTCATCTTCACTGTTGACAGGCCTTAGGTTAGGATAGTATCAATATTCATGCAGTAATTATGAATAAAAATACAATAACGTTGAGCGTAAAGGAACCCTTAAGCGTTCCGGTGAATAAAACCACGCTCGCAGACGTGGGTGATAGCCGCAAGGCCTTTTCCCTGAGCAGACACGACGTAAGAAGGTGAGCAGCCCAGATGTTGAATACGCTGATTGTTGGTGCCAGCGGTTATGCAGGCGCAGAGCTTGTAACCTATTTGAATCGCCATCCTTATATGAACATAACCGCATTGACGGTTTCAGCGCAAAGCAATGACGCAGGAAAATTGATATCTGATTTGCATCCGCAATTAAAAGGTATTGTCGACATGCCGTTACAGGCGATGTCTGACATCAGCGAATTTACCGACGGCGTGGATGTAGTATTCCTTGCGACTGCCCACGAAGTGAGCCATGACCTTGCGCCACAGTTCCTCGACGCGGGCTGCGTAGTGATCGATTTATCCGGGGCGTTTCGCGTCAACGATGCTGAATTTTATCAACGCTACTACGGCTTTACTCATCAGCACCCGGAGCTGCTTGAAAAGGCGGTTTACGGCCTGGCCGAATGGCAATCCGACAATATAAAAGAAACGAATCTTATCTCTGTGCCGGGGTGCTACCCGACAGCATCCCAGCTTGCGCTGAAGCCGCTGATCGATGCGGGACTGCTGGATTTAAATCAGTGGCCGGTGATTAACGCGACCAGCGGGGTGAGCGGTGCAGGGCGCAAGGCGGCGATTTCGAACAGCTTCTGCGAAGTGAGCCTGCAGCCGTATGGCATTTTTAACCATCGCCACCACCCGGAAATTGCAACGCATCTCAATACACCGGTTATTTTTACTCCTCATCTGGGCAATTTCCCGCGTGGGATCCTGGCAACGATTACCTGCCGCCTGAATGAAGGTGTGTCGCAGCAGCAGGTTGATGATGCCTTTAATCAGGCCTATCAGGATAAACCGCTGGTGCGCCTGTATGACAAAGGCGTTCCGGCGCTGAAAAACGTCGTGGGTCTGCCGTTCTGTGATATTGGCTTTGCCGTGCAGGACAGGCATTTGATCGTCGTTGCAGCCGAAGACAATCTTCTCAAAGGCGCATCGGCTCAGGCAGTGCAGTGTCTGAATATTCGTTTTGGCTTTGCCGAAACCCAGTCTCTTATTTAACCGACAGCCGGGTGAAATGATGAATCCGTTAATTATCAAATTAGGTGGCGTACTGCTTGATAGCGAAGAGGCGCTGGAGCGTCTGTTTACCGCGCTTGCGAGCTATCGTCAGTCCCATCAACGCCCGCTGGTGATTGTGCACGGCGGCGGCTGCCTGGTGGATGAGCTAATGAAAAAACTCTCTCTGCCGGTAAAGAAGAAAAATGGCCTGCGTGTTACGCCAGCCGATCAGATAGATATTATTACCGGCGCGCTGGCGGGTACAGCGAACAAGACGCTGCTGGCTTGGGCGAAAAAACATGGCATCAACGGCGTCGGCCTGTGCCTGGGCGACGGCGATAGCGTATCCGTTACCAGGCTTGACGAAGAGCTGGGCCACGTTGGGCGGGCAAAACCAGGCTCAGCTAAGCTGATTACCACCCTGCTTGAGTCAGGCTTCATGCCGATTGTCAGTTCAATTGGCGTGACGGCGGAAGGCGAATTAATGAATGTGAATGCTGACCAGGCGGCAACCGCTCTGGCGGCAACCCTGGGCGCGGATTTGATCCTGCTCTCAGACGTAAGTGGTATCCTGGACGGTAAAGGACAGCGCATTGCTGAGATGACGGCCGCCAAAGCCGAGCAGCTTATTCAGCAGGGCATCATTACCGACGGGATGATTGTAAAAGTAAACGCGGCGCTGGATGCAGCCCGTACGCTGGGTCGTTCGGTGGATATCGCCTCCTGGCGCCATGCGGATCAGCTCCCCTCTTTATTCAACGGCGTGGCAACTGGCACCCGGATTCTGGCCTAGTTCTGGCCTGGTTTAGAAAAAGTATTTGAAGGAAAAGACAATGGAAAATCACGGCATCAAAAAAATCGTTCTCGCATACTCCGGCGGCCTTGATACATCAGCCATCATTCCATGGCTGCAGGAAAACTACGGCGGTTGCGAAGTGATCGCCTGCGTTGTGGATATCGGCCAGGATCGTGAGGATCTGAAAGGCGTTGAGCAAAAAGCCCTGCGCTCCGGCGCGACCGAATGCTATGTAGTAGATGCGCGTGAAGAGTTCATCAGCGACTACGTTTACCCGGTTTTGCAAACTGGCGCACTGTATGAAGGCAGCTATTTGCTGGGGACTTCTATGGCCCGCCCGCTGATCGCAAAAGCGCTGGTAGATGTAGCGAATAAGGTTGGCGCGGATGCGCTGTGCCACGGCGCAACCGGTAAGGGTAATGACCAGGTACGCTTCGAATCCACATGGGCCGCGCTGGCGCCACATCTGAAAGTAGTTGCACCGTGGCGTGAGTGGAACCTGCGTTCCCGTGAAGCATTGCTCGACTATCTGAAAGAGCGTGATATCCCGACTACCGCGTCGCTTGAAAAAATCTACAGTCGTGACGAAAACGCCTGGCACATCTCCACCGAAGGCGGCGTGCTGGAAAGCCCGTGGAATGCGCCGAACAAAGATTGCTGGGTCTGGACCGTTGATCCACAGGAAGCGCCAGACCAGGCGGAGCAGGTTACCGTCACCGTTAAGCAGGGCAAAGTTGTTGCTGTAAACGGTGAAGCAATGTCCCCGTTCAAATGCCTGGAAACCCTGAACGTCATTGGTTCTAAGCACGGTATTGGCCGTATCGATATCGTTGAGAACCGTCTGGTGGGGATCAAATCTCGCGGCTGCTACGAAACCCCGGGAGGCACCATCATGATGGCTGCGCTGCGTGGCGTTGAGCAACTGGTGCTGGATCGCGATAGCTTCAAATGGCGTGAACAGCTGGGCCTGGAAATGTCATATGTGGTTTACGATGGTCGCTGGTTTGCGCCGCTGCGTAAATCCCTGCAGGCTTCCGCTGAATCGCTGGCTGAAGAAGTGAACGGCGAAGTTGTGCTGCAGCTTTATAAAGGCCAGGTCACGGCGATTCAGAAAAAATCCCCGAACAGCCTGTATAGCGAAGAGTTCGCCACCTTCGGCGAAGACGAAGTGTACGATCACAGCCACGCGGGCGGCTTCATCCGTCTGTTCTCGCTGTCATCACGCATTCGTGCTCTGAACGAGTTGAAGAAATAAGTAGCGCAAAGATTGTGTAGAAAGCAGAACACGTAGTCAGGGCGTAGGTTGCTGCGCCTCGGATTGATAACAAACGCCCGAAAACGTGGTTTCCGGGCGTTTGGGGCAAACCAGAAGACATAATCCTTTGAGTTTAAAGGTGTCGGCAAAGTAACTTTTAATATTTTAGGGTGTTGTCAGCAGTTTCGGGCGCAGCTTGCTGCGCCTTTTGCTTAAAAAATTCAGGAGCGGGAAAATGGCACTTTGGGGCGGACGTTTTACTCAGGCAGCGGATCAACGGTTTAAAGAGCTGAATGATTCTCTGCGTTTTGATTATCGGCTGGCGGAGCAGGATATTGTCGGTTCGGTTGCCTGGTCTAAAGCGCTGGTGACGGTGAACGTATTATCGGCTGACGAGCAACGTCAACTCGAAGAGGCGCTGTCTACTCTGCTGGAGGAGGTTCGCGTCAATCCTCGCGCTATTTTAGCCAGTGACGCAGAAGATATTCATAGCTGGGTCGAGGGTAAGCTTATCGACAAAGTAGGCGATCTCGGTAAGAAGCTGCATACCGGCCGCAGCCGTAACGATCAGGTAGCGACCGATATCAAATTATGGTGCAAGGCGCAGGTGGCCGAGCTGGGCGAAGCGTTGCATCATTTGCAACAGGCTTTAGTGGCAACAGCCGAAGCTAATCAGGATGCGGTGATGCCGGGCTATACCCACCTGCAACGTGCACAACCGGTGACGTTTGCCCACTGGTGCATGGCGTATGTGGAGATGCTGGCGCGTGATGAAAGCCGCCTGAAAGATACCCTGACTCGCCTCGACGTCAGCCCGCTGGGTTGTGGTGCTCTGGCGGGAACAGCCTATCCGATGGATCGTGAGCAGCTTGCCGGCTGGTTAGGATTTGCCTCTGCGACGCGTAATAGCCTCGACAGCGTCTCCGATCGCGACCATGTGCTGGAACTGCTGTCCAACGCCGCCATTAGCATGGTTCACCTTTCACGTTTTGCCGAAGACCTGATTTTCTTCAATACCGGTGAAGCCAGCTTTGTTGAGCTGTCTGACCGCGTGACCTCCGGGTCTTCGCTGATGCCGCAGAAGAAAAACCCGGATGCGCTGGAGCTGATTCGCGGTAAATGTGGCCGCGTGCAGGGCGCGCTGACGGGCATGATGATGACTATGAAAGGGTCTGCCGCTGGCTTATAACAAAGATATGCAGGAAGACAAAGAAGGGTTGTTCGACGCGCTGGACACCTGGCTGGATTGTCTGAACATGGCCTCGCTGGTGCTGGACGGTATTCAGGTAAAGCGTCCGCGCGCGAAGGAAGCTGCCCAGCAGGGTTATGCTAACTCAACTGAACTGGCGGATTACCTCGTCGCCAAAGGCGTGCCTTTCCGTGAAGCGCACCACATTGTGGGTGAGGCCGTGGTGGAAGCGATTCGACAGGGGAAAGCGCTGGAAGCGTTGCCGCTGGCTGATTTGCAAAGATTCAGCGGCATAATCGGTGAAGATGTTTATCCAATCCTTGAACTGCAATCCTGTCTTGATAAACGCGCTGCGAAAGGCGGCGTTTCACCGCAGCAGGTGGCTTTGGCGATTGCAGAAGCAAAACAGCGTCTGATGTAGTGTCCCGGGGCCTTCTTTTCGCAGAAGGCTTTCCTGGATTAAGCGCAAAAAAAAGCGGACATCAAGTCCGCTAAAGATTCACGTTGGCATTTTCATAGTTAGTCAGGTCAGAGAACAGAGTGTTTCTCCTCAGCACCACAACCCATTGAGGGGTCAAACGTATGGATTGTTCGTGCTGTTGCTGGCTATTATTCATAATCTCGCTTGATAGGGATAATCGTTCGTTGCTATGCTATCTATCGCCATGGGCTATCATGGCGCTGGAGGATGGATAATGAATATTCGTGATCTTGAATACCTTGTGGCGTTAGCTGAACATCGCCATTTTCGTCGGGCAGCGGATGCCTGTCATGTTAGCCAGCCAACGCTGAGCGGCCAAATCCGTAAGCTGGAAGATGAGCTGGGCGTCATGCTGCTGGAACGCACCAGCCGCAAAGTTTTATTCACGCAGGCAGGTTTGCTGCTGGTCGATCAGGCCCGCACCGTACTGCGGGAAGTTAAGGTACTAAAAGAGATGGCCAGCCAGCAAGGTGAGGCGATGTCCGGACCTTTGCATATCGGCCTGATCCCAACCGTGGGGCCTTATCTGCTGCCGCAGATTATCCCGATGCTGCACAAAACGTTCCCGAAGCTGGAAATGTATCTGCATGAAGCGCAGACCCATCAGCTATTAGCGCAGCTTGATAGCGGTAAGCTAGACTGCGCAATTGTGGCGCTGGTTAAAGAGAGCGAGGCCTTTATTGAGGTGCCGCTGTTCGATGAACCAATGGTGCTGGCGGTGTATCAGGATCATGCATGGGCAAACCGCGACAGAGTGCCGCTCTCAGATCTGGCCGGCGAAAAACTGCTGATGCTGGAAGATGGGCACTGCCTGCGCGATCAGGCGCTGGGTTTCTGTTTTGAAGCAGGCGCAGATGAAGACACGCATTTCCGTGCCACCAGCTTAGAAACGCTGCGTAACATGGTCGCTGCGGGTAGCGGAATTACGTTATTGCCGGCTCTGGCCGTGCCAAATGAACGCGAGCGAGATGGGGTAGTTTATCTGCCGTGTTATAAACCAGAGCCGCGCCGTACGGTTGGCTTGGTTTATCGTCCGGGTTCTCCGCTGCGTAGCCGCTATGAGCAGCTCGCGGAAGCCGTCCGCACACAGATGGACGGCCATTTCGATTCGGTGTTAAAACAGGCGGTTTAAGCCGTTTAGCGCCGCTACCCGATAGGCTTCCGCCATCGTTGGGTAGTTGAAGGTGGTGTTAACGAAGTACTCAATGGTGTTGCCGCCACCTTTCTGCTCCATTATCGCCTGGCCGATGTGAATAATTTCCGCCGCGCGCTCACCAAAGCAGTGAATCCCTAAAATCTCTTTCGTCTCGCGATGGAAGAGAATCTTTAGCGTACCCACGTTCATGCCGACGATCTGCGCGCGAGCCAGATGCTTAAACTGAGCGCGACCCACTTCATAAGGCACCTTCATGGACGTTAGCTGCTGTTCGGTTTTCCCTACGGAGCTGATTTCCGGAATGGTGTAAATCCCGGTTGGAATATCTTCAATCAGGTGCGCATTGGCTTCACCTTTGACCAGCGCCTGTGCTGCGATGCGGCCCTGATCGTAAGCCGCAGAAGCAAGGCTTGGATAACCAATCACGTCGCCTACCGCATAGATATGCGGCTGCGCGGTCTGGTACATACTATTGACCTTCAGCAAGCCACGGCTGTCAGTTTCCAGCCCGACGTTTTCCAGCGATAGCGAATCTGTATTTCCCGTGCGGCCGTTGGCGTACAGCAGGCAGTCGGCCTTAACTTTCTTGCCGGATTTCAGCGAGACAATCACGCCGTCTTCCACGCCTTCAATATTCTCAAACTCTTCGTTATGGCGGATAACGACGCCGCTGTTCCAGAAGTGGTAAGAGAGCGAATCTGACATCTCCTGATCGAGAAACGCCAGCAGGCGGTCGCGGGTGTTAATCAAATCCACTTTAACGTTCATGCCGCGAAAAATAGATGCGTATTCACAGCCGATCACCCCTGCGCCGTAAATAATTACGTGGCGCGGTTCATGGTGCAGGCTGAGGATAGAGTCGCTGTCATAAATGCGTGGATGGGTGAAGTCTACTTCTGGCGGGCGATATGGACGTGAACCACAGGCAATAACGAACTTCTCGGCGGTGATCGTTTCAACCGAGCCGTCCGGGCATTGCAGCGCGATGGTATGCTCATCCACAAACCTTGCGTCGCCCTGCAACATCTCGCAGCGATTACGCTCGTAGAAGCTTTGGCGCATACGGGTTTGCTGGTTAATCACGCTATCGGCGTGATTAAGGATATCGGCAAAGGAAGAGCGGAGAAGGTGAGTATGGTCGCTGTATAACGGGTTTTGATTGAATTCAATAATACGGCTAACGGCATGGCGGAGTGCTTTTGAAGGGATGGTGCCCCAGTGGGTGCAACCGCCGCCCACGTTATGGTAGCGCTCAATCACCGCGACCCTGGCGCCAAGTTTTACCAGCCCCATTGCAGCGCCTTCGCCGCCCGGGCCGGAACCAATTACTACTGCATCATAATCGTAGGTGTGTGACATGGTAAGGCTTACCTGTTCTTATACATAAAAGCAACAGGATGGTAACATCATCAGCGGTATAACCCAATTATCCTTGTGCTTTTTCCTTTGTTACGCGAGCAGCATCCCGTAAACAATCATTCACAATCCTGTATAAAAGCGGTAGCGTTAGTTTCTGATATAGTGCCAGTTCGGTTTGAGGGATTCAGGCAACGTGATGGGTGTAAGAGCGCAACAAAAAGAACGAACCAGACGTTCTCTGATAGAAGCCGCGTTTAGTCAGCTAAGCGCCGAGCGGAGCTTTGCAAGCCTCAGCTTACGCGAAGTGGCACGTGAAGCAGGGATTGCGCCAACGTCGTTTTATCGTCATTTTCGCGACGTTGATGAGCTTGGCCTGACCATGGTTGATGAAAGCGGTTTGATGCTGCGTCAGTTGATGCGTCAGGCTCGCCAGCGTATTGCCAAAGGCGGGAGCGTTATTCGCACTTCCGTTTCCACATTTATGGAGTTTATCGGTAATAACCCTAACGCCTTCCGTTTACTGTTACGCGAACGTTCAGGAACTTCTGCCGCTTTCCGTGCCGCCGTGGCGCGCGAGATACAGCACTTTATCGCGGAACTTGCCGACTATTTAGAACTCGAAAATCGCATGCCGCGCAGCTTTACTGAAGCGCAGGCGGAAGCGATGGTGACCATTGTTTTTAGTGCCGGTGCCGAGGCGCTGGACGTTGATATCGATCAGCGTCGTCAACTCGAAGAGCGCCTGGTGTTGCAGTTGCGCATGATCTCAAAGGGTGCGTATTACTGGTATCGCCGGGAGCAGGAAAAGATGTCGCTGGCTCAATTATCCGAAGAGTGAAGGACGAGTAATGAAACAGTTACAAGAGAGAGGTACGCTGGTGCTGGCGTTTATCGCCGGTCTTTCGATTAACGGAACCTTTGCCGCGCTGTTCAGCTCGGTAGTGCCGTTTTCCATATTCCCGATTATTGCGCTGGTGCTGACGGTGTACTGTCTGCATCAGCGTTATCAGAATCGAACCATGCCGGTAGGGCTGCCAGGCCTCGCCGCCGCCTGTTTCGTGCTTGGCGTGTTGCTGTACAGTGCCGTCGTGCGCGCTGAATATCCGGCTATCGGCTCGAACTTCCTGCCGTCTGTGCTTTCAGTAGCACTGCTGTTCTGGATTGGCGTCAAAATTCGCGCGCGCAAAGCGTAAGCTGGCTGCATACAAAAACGGACGCCCTGGCGTCCGTTTTTGTTATTTACGTGTCAACCACACGCCGCATTCCATGTGGTGCGTATAAGGAAACTGATCGAACAGCGCAAGGCGCGAAACGTTGTGTGTTTCAGCCAGTGCTTCCAGATTTTCACACAGCGTTTGCGGGTTGCAGGAGATGTAGAGAATCTGCGGGTAAGCCTGCACCATTTTCACCGTATCGGTATCCAGACCACTCCGCGGTGGATCGACAAAAATTGTCTCGCAATGATAGCTTTTTAGATCGATGCCTTGCAGGCGGTTAAACTCACGTACGCCGTTCATGGCCTGGGTAAACTCTTCAGCCGCCATGCGGATAATCTGCACGTTTCCAATCTGATTGGCGGCAATATTGTATTGCGCAGCGGCAACGGACGGCTTAGCGATTTCGGTTGCCAGTACGCGGTTGAAATTACGCGCCAGCGCCAGCGAAAAATTACCGTTGCCGCAGTACAGCTCCAGCAGATCGCCGCCTGAATTTTTGGTGACATCCAGCGCCCACTCCAGCATTTGAATATTCATCGCTGCGTTTGGCTGTGTGAAGCTATTTTCTACCTGGCGGTAAATCATCTCTTTGCCCGCCACCGGCAGACGTTCGTCGATGTAATCCTGGTCCAGCTCGATTTTAGTTTTCGTGGCGCGGCCAATCAGATGAACATTCAGGCCTTCAGCACGAAGGCTGTCGCGCAGCGCTTCCGCGTGCTGTCGCCACTCTTCATCCAGCTTACGATGATAGAGCAGTGAAACGACGGCCTGGTTACTCAGCGTGGTCAGATAATCTATCTGGAAAAGTTTATGGCGCAATGCAGGAATGTTTCGTACGCCATCCAGCATAGCTGGCATTAACGCATTAATCAGCGAGCTTGCAGCCGGGAAGCTGTCCACCCGAATCCGCTGCTTAGTCTGCTGATCAAACATGATGTGATAGAGATCGTCTTCATCATGCCAGATGCGAAATTCTGCACGCATACGGTAATGGCTGACTGGCGAACGGAACACCTCCGGCGCAGGCGCGGCAAACGGGGACATCATGCTTTGCAAGCGGGCGACTTTTTCTGCCAGTTGCGCGTCGTATTGGTCTATCGGGAGATGTTCAGGGGTCATAGGCTGCTACCTGTTATGAAATCAAACTACGCGGCGATTTTAGGGAATACCCTCGCGATGTCCAGTCTCTTCGTCAGCGGAAGTTCAACTGGAAGTCTGGACTTCTATATGGCGATAAAGGTAGCATGCGCTCTCCGGCCTCCTGAGAGTTAAAAGGGAACCCAGTGCAAATCTGGGGCTGACGCGCAGCGGTAAGGAAGAGTGGGATGTACGTGAAACGCAGACACTGCTTATATAAGTGGGAAGTCCTCATCCATAAAGACACCTCCAAGCCCGAAGACCTGCCGGTTTACGTCGCAATTGATATAACTATCGCGTGCTATCGGTTATGTCTGCGGCATCCTTGATTTAAAAGCGGATGCTTATATAAATGATGATAAAAAAAGTTTCGCTGTTTACGGCGCTGTCCGTAACGGCGTTTTCTGGCTGGGCGCAGGACAGCAATTCTGATGATGCTCTGGTGGTGACAGCTAACCGTTTCCAGCAACCGGTCAATACGGTTCTGGCCCCGTCTGACGTTATTACCCGTGAAGATATCAATAAATGGCAGGCCAAAACCATCAACGATGTGATGCGCCGTCTGCCGGGCGTGGATATCGCTCAAAATGGCGGTATGGGACAATATTCGTCGATATTTATCCGTGGGACGAACGCAAGTCAGGTACTGGTGCTGGTGGATGGGGTGCCTATTGCGCGTCCTGGTATTTCTAATGTGGCTGATATCAACGCCATCCCGCTCTCTCTTGTTCAGCGTATCGAGTATATTCGTGGCCCGCGCTCGGCTGTTTATGGTTCCGGAGCGATCGGCGGCGTCATTAATGTGATTACCCATTCTGACGAAGAAAAATCGCAGATTAATGCGGGGATGGGTTCAAAAGGCTATCAGCAGTATGACGGCACGCTGCGTCATCGCTTTGGCGATACCGTGGCGACCGTTGCCGGCTCATATGAATCAACCAAAGGCTTTAACGCCCAGCCGCACTCCACCTACAGCGGTGACAACGATCGCGATGGTTTCCGTAACAAGACATTCTGGGCCGGGGTTGAACATAAATTTAACGACGAGTTCGACGGCTTCTTCCGTGCCCATAGTTACACTAATAACAACGACTATGACCTGGGTAGCCCGCCGTACTTGCCTGCCTATAGCGCCAACGAAGAGCAGCTTTACAACCAAAGCTACGATGCCGGGATGCGTTTTCACTCCGGGATTTACTCTTCGCAGCTCATCGCCAGTTACCAGAAAGTGAAGGACTACAACTATAGCAGTGAGTATGGCCGCTATAACGACGGGACGACGCTTGATCGTATGACCCAGAGAAATATCCAGTGGGGCAACAACGTTGCCGTTGGCCAGGGTTCTATTAGCGCGGGCGTGGACTGGCAGCAGCAGCGTCTGACTTCTTCTGATACAGCCATTACTGATACCTATAAGCGTGACAATACTGGCTTGTACCTCAGCGGGCAGCAGCAGTTTGGTGATGTTACGGTGGAGGCTTCTGGTCGCGAAGATCACGATGAACAGTTTGGCTGGCACGGTACCTGGCAGACGGCGGCAGGCTGGGAGTTTGTTGAAGGCTATCGTGCAACGCTTTCTTATGGCACCGGCTTCCTGGCGCCATCGCTTGGGCAGCAGTTTGGCTCCACTCGTTTTGGTATCGACTCTAACCCTAATCTGAAACCAGAAGAATCCAGACAATGGGAAGCAGGCATTGAAGGTCTGAGCGGACCGCTCGACTGGCGTCTGTCGGCCTACCGCTACAAAATTGAAAACCTGATCACCTACTACTCCGATCCGGTAACCTTTAACGGGGCTTACGACAACATTGATTCTGCAACTATCAAGGGACTTGAGTGGACGGGTAGTGTTGATACCGGCATCTTCACGCACAAGGTCACGCTGCAATATATAGATCCGCGTAACGACCAGAATGATGAAGTGCTGGCTCGTCGTGCGAAGCGTCAGGCTAAGTATCAGCTCGACTGGACTATGTTCAATGTCGATATGGATGTGGCGTGGCAGTATTATGGTAAACGCTACGACAACAACAGCTCTGCTTATAACAACACTCAGCAAATTTTGCCGAGCTACAGCACGGTTGATGTCTCTGCCTCATATCCAGTCACCTCTTATCTGACCGTTCGTGGTAGAATCGCCAACCTGTTCGATAAAGATTATGAGACGGTTTATGGCTATCAAACCCCAGGACGGGAATACTACCTCTCTGGCAGCTATACCTTCTGATGCGCGTCCCACGGTGCTGGTTTTCGATTCCGGTGTCGGGGGGCTTTCAGTCTATAACGAGGTCCGGCAACTCCTGCCGGACCTGCATTACATCTATGCCTTCGATAACGTAGCCTTTCCCTACGGCGAAAAAAGCGAAGAGTTTATCGTTGAGCGAGTGGTAGAGATTGTCACTGCCGTCCAGCAACGCTACCCGCTGGCGCTTGCCATTATTGCGTGCAATACCGCAAGCACGGTTTCCCTCCCCGCATTACGCGAAAAATTTGTTTTCCCTGTGGTTGGCGTAGTACCAGCCATTAAACCTGCAGCCCGCATGACGGCTAATGGCATTGTTGGTCTGCTTGCGACTCGCGGTACCGTTCGCCGGCCTTATACACACGAACTGGTGGCGCGCTTTGCCACAGAATGCAAAATCGAGATGCTGGGGTCTGCAGAGCTGGTGGAACTGGCGGAAGCGAAGCTGCATGGCGAACCTGTTTCTCTGGATGAGCTGCGCAAGATACTGCGCCCGTGGCTGCGTATGAAAGAACCACCGGATACAGTGGTGCTGGGTTGTACCCATTTCCCTCTCTTACAGGAAGAACTCTTGCAGGTATTGCCGGAAGGTACGCGACTGATAGATTCTGGCGCTGCGATTGCACGGCGCACGGCGTGGCTTTTAGAGCATGAAGCACCAGAGGCTTTATCTGCTGATGAGAATATCGCTTTCTGTATGGCTTTTACGTCAGAAACCGCACAGTTAATGCCTGTTTTGCAGCATTATGGCTTCTCAAAGCTCGAAAAACTGCCAGCTTGCAACGGTTTTGCACAAAAAAGCGACGCTTGAAAAGAAATTGCAAATTAGGGGTTGTCAGCTTCCGAAAAATCCCTATACTGCGCCTCCACTGACACG
>DALYUA010000025.1:0-8657 GCA_031993245.1 Buttiauxella sp.
CGGCAAAATTGGCGGCTCCATTCTTGAGGATGAGGAATTGTATCGTCTGGTGGAAGAGTCACGCGATCGCGGAATAGTGCTGGACGTAGGCCACGGCGGCGCTTCGTTTTCGTTTGATGTCGCAAAGGTCGCTCTCAGCAATCATCTGCTTCCGGACACTATCTCAACCGATATTCATAAACGCTCGATGCCGGGCTCGGTGTGGGACATGTCGACCACTATGTCGAAACTGTTGTCGCTCGGTATGCCGCTGGAAGATGTAATTGCCGCCTCCAGCACCACCCCGCGCAAAGTAATTAACCGCCCTTATGCGCAGACTTTGCAGGCTGGCATGCGCGCCAACTTCACTCTGTTTGAACTGAACGATTCCGATCTGGTGGTACAGGATTCAAAAGGCGTGCCGAGCGCGCTGCGCCAGGTTTTCGATCCACGCTTCGCGGTTCTCGGGGCCCATCTGACTGAGGCTTCACGCTATCAACCTGACGCGTCAACGCGCCGTTGCACCTGTGGAGGACATTAATGCACAACACACTGGATGATGATGTCATTTTGTCGGTCAGAAACCTGCAAACCTGTTTTCGCTCCGGTCGCCAGAACGTCACGCCTGTAGACGGCGTGACCTTCGATCTCAAACGGGGGCAAACGCTGGCGGTGGTAGGCGAATCAGGCTCAGGTAAGTCGGTAACCAGCCTGTCGATCATGGGGCTGCTGGGAAAAAACGGCCATATTTCCGCAGGCGAGATCCTCTATCGCAACCGCCAGCAGGAATGCCTGCGTCTGGACCAGTATACATCAGCCCAGTATCAGCGCATTCGCGGTCAGGAAATCGCCATGATTTTTCAGGAGCCGATGACCAGCCTGAATCCGCTGTTTACCGTCGGCGAACAGATTATGGAGATGATCACCCTGCATCGGCCGATGTCCCGCCAGGAAGCGCGGCGTAAAGCGATTGAGATGCTGGAAAAAGTGGAAATACCCGCCGCCGCGACGCGCATCGACGATTATCCGCACAGCATGTCAGGCGGCATGCGCCAGCGAGTCATGATTGCCATCGCCCTCGCCTGCAACCCGGCGCTGCTGATTGCCGATGAGCCAACTACCGCGCTGGATGTCACCATTCAGGCGCAAATTCTGGACCTGCTCAGACGCCTGCAACATGACATGGGGATGAGCATTATTTTCATCACCCATAACCTCGGCGTGGTAGCCGAGATCGCTCATGATGTGGTGGTGATGTATGCCGGCCGTGTAGTGGAACACGCGCCGGTGGACACGCTCTTTGCTCACCCCAGCCATCCTTATACCCGTGGTTTACTGGCCTGTACGCCCAATAAACACACCCGCCAGGCCGGAGAGATGCCGCGAAATCGGCTGTATGCCATTCCGGGGTCGGTTCCCTCGCTCAGCGAACTTCCTGCCGGCTGCGCCTTTTCTCCGCGCTGCGATCGCGTACGCAGCGAGTGCCTGAGCGGCAAACCTGAGCTACGTCCCATCGGCAAAGATGCGTTTTCCCGCTGCATATGGAGTGAAAGATTATGAGCACGCCTTTGTTACGGGTTGAAGGATTATGTCAGTACTTTAAGACGCCGGATGGGCGCACGGTACATGCCGTTGAAGATTTGACGTTTAACATTAAGCGCGGCCATACCGTGGGCCTGGTGGGTGAATCAGGATCGGGAAAGACCACCGCCGGGCGCGCGATCCTTCGTTTACTGGAGCCAAGCGCCGGACAGGTATTTTTTGATGATATCGACGTGTTAAACCTGTCAAAAAAAGCGATGAAAAGTTACCGGCAAAAAATGCAGATAATCTTTCAGGATCCCTTCTCCAGCCTGAACCCCAGAATGCGGGTTGCGGACATTATCGGCGAGGCGTTGAACACCTGTGGCTACGCGAAAGGTGCGGCCCGTCGCGCCCGCGTTGAAGAGTTGCTGAAGCTTGTGGGATTGCAGCCGGAACATGCCGATCGGTATCCGCATGAGTTTTCGGGTGGGCAACGACAAAGGATTGGCATTGCCAGAGCTATTGCGGTCGAACCGGACTTTATTGTCGCCGACGAATCTGTTTCGGCGCTGGATGTCTCCGTGCAGGCGCAGGTGCTGAATCTGCTGGGTGAACTTCAGGAATCATTGGGCCTGACGCTGTTATTTATCGCCCACGATCTGAGCGTGGTCGAATACCTCTGTGATGAGGTTATCGTCATGTACCTTGGGCGTGTAATGGAGCGCGGCCCGTGCAGTGAAATCTACAGGCGCCCTCGTCATCCTTACACGCAGGCGCTTTTCTCTGCCGCTCCTGTTCCAGACCCGTCCCTTAAACGGCAGCGAATCGTGCTTAAGGGTGATATTCCCAGCCCCATCAATCCGCCGTCTGGCTGCGTTTTCCGTACCCGCTGCCCTAATGCCATCGAGCAATGCGCTCGTGAGGTCCCGGCCAGCCAGCCCGCCAGCCCTGATGCCCCTGCCGGGCATGAACACTGGGTCAGTTGCATCCGCTTTCACGAACTCAACGCTTAAACAGTCGAAGTTAAGGATCTTATGAGCACAATGATTATTCAGGCATCGCCTTACCAGAAACTCGCGGAGCAAGGAATTATTCTGCCTGCTTCTCCGGAGCCCGTTGCCAACTTCCGTTCACATATTATTGCCGGTAATTTGCTGTTCCTTTCCGGCCAGGGGCCTGTGGAAGCCAATAGCACCAAGCATCGCGGCAAAGTCGGCAGCGACGTTTCCGTTGAGGAAGCGTATCAACACGCCAGGCTCACCGGTATTAACCTGCTGGCGGTGATCCACGAAGCGTTAGGGGATTTAGGGCGGGTGAAACAGGTTGTGAAGCTGCTGGGAATGGTCAATGCCGACAGCCATTTTGGCGATCATCCTAAGGTTATCAACGGCTGCTCTGACTTGCTGGTCAGCATTTTTGGCGAGCAAGGCGTACATGCCCGCTCGGCGGTGGGTTTCGCCTCGCTCCCGGACCAAATCACCGTTGAGATTGAAGCAATTGTTGCGTTCGATTAATCCAGAGAGAACATTCCATGACTAATGCCGAACTTGCCCGTGAATTAAACCTGACGCCGGTTATCAACGTTGCGGGAACGATGACTTATCTTGGCGCGTCGATTGTCGTCCCGGAAGCAATTGAAATGATGCGAAAAATTTTGCCGGAATTTGTCAAGATGGACGAGCTGCAACGTTTCGCCAGCGGCGTCATCGCCGGGTTAACCGGTGCTGAAGCTGGTTTTATTACCGCCTCGTGCGCCTCAGGTATTTCTATGGCGGTGGCAGGCTGCCTGACGCAGGATAACCTGTTAGCCATCGAACAACTGCCCAGCCTTGCTACGCCAAAAAATGAGGTGCTTATCCAGGCCGGGCACGCGGTAAGTTATGGCTCGCCGGTGGAACAGGCCATTCATCTGACGGGCGCGCGCTGTATCAAAATCGGGCAGGCAACACAATGTTCGCCCTATCACCTGGAGCAAAGCATAAACGAACGCACGGCGGCGGCAGTATATGTCGTGTCGCACCATACCGTCGATCATGGACAGCTTCCCTTATCTTTATTTTGCCAGATAGCCCATGAGCACGGCGTTCCGGTGATCGTTGATGCCGCCTCGGAGTATGATTTGCAACGTTTTCTGCGCGACGGCGCCGACCTGGTTGTTTACTCGGGACATAAATTTCTCGGCGGTCCGACTTCCGGCATTGTGGCCGGAAAAAAATCGCTGGTTCGCTACAGCTGGCTGCAAAATCGGGGCATTGGTCGCGGCATGAAAGTGGGTAAAGAGAGCATCTGCGGTACAATTGCTGCATTGCAGGCCTGGCAAACGCGCGATGGTCAGGCTATCCGCGAGCGTGAAAATCAGGCGCTTGAGGTGTGGTGCCACGGGCTGGAAGGCAAAACCGGCATCCGCGTGTCGCGCGAGGCCGACCCAACGGGTAACCCGCTTGAACGCTGCAAAGTAGCAGTCGATCCTGCAGGCGCCCGTATCAGCGCCTGGGATTTAAGCCATTCCCTTGCTGCCGGCAAGCCCTCGATCATCGTGCGCGATCATCTGGCGGAAAAAGGCTATTTTTATCTCGATCCCTGTAACCTTCATGAAGGGCAGGAACACAAGGTGCTGGCGCGTATTGTTGAAGAGCTTGATGCCGCGCAGAAGGCAGAAACACCAAAAATAACCGCCTTTAACCAGTATTTGATGCAGCGCCAACAGGCGATACTACGCTGGCCTGATTAATTATTTCACACAGCAAACGGAGCGTGCAGATGTCCACAGATAGGGCAGATTCTTCACCGCAGCATAAGCGGCAACGTACCAGCGGGATCGACCGGGCAATCCAGGTACTGGATCTGTTGCAGCTTCAGCAGCAGGCACTGACATGCTATGAAATTGCCAAAGCCGTCGGCGCGCCGTTATCGACAATCTATTCGGTAGTGGATGACCTGGTCAGCAAAGCGATGCTGGAACGGCAGGCGAACGGACAGGTCTGGTTTGGGCCTCGCCTGTATTACTACGGCCTGAGTTATAGCCGACATCTGGATCTGTTGACCATTGCCAGCGAGGAAATGGAATCGCTCAGCCAGCAGTGCGGTGAAATCATTCAGATATGTGGTCGTGACGGCGATAAAATGGTGGTGCTGGCAATGGCGGAAGGCCACGACCATTTTCACGTGGCATCACGGGTCGGGACACGTATTCCACTCAACTGGTCAGCGTCCGGTCGTTTGCTGGTCGGCCATTTAAGCCAGCAGGAGCGAGAGGCATTATTTAATACCTCCGCCCCGCCGTCGCCTACCGGACGTGCGGAAACTGACCCGCTCCTGCTGGCCCAGAGCGCAGCTACGGCGTTGAAAAATCGCTTATCCATCCAGGCGGGTGAGTCAGACTTCTCCGTTGCCTGCATCGCGTCACCGATTTGCGATACCAACGGTGAATGCCGCGCCACGGTATCGATTGTGGTGCCTGCCAGCAAAGTGGATCAGACCGAACCCGACCTACGCATGCTGGTCCAGCAATGCGCCGGAATAATTGAAATGCGCCTCGGCTGGCGGGAGATATGATTTATACGGCAGGGAAAGCGCCGGAGTTTATTCCGGCGCTTTAATTTTACCTTTACGCATTACGGCGCGGCGCTGACGCGCCAGACGGTATCTCCGGCATCATCGGCAATTATCACTCCGCCTTGTTTATCCATCGCCAGCCCAACCGGCAATCCACGCACCTGCTTCCGATCGTCCGTTAAAAAACCGGTGACCACGGGTTTTGGTAATCCGACCGGCTGGCCATTTTCAAATTTCACCCACATCACCTGATAGCCGTTCAGAGGTTTGCGGTTCCAGCTACCATGCTCGCTGACAAAAGCGCCGTTTCGATATTGCGGCATATTGTCCCCGGTATAAAACAGGAAACCAAGCGGTGCCACGTGGGAACTGATGGCATAGTCGGGTTTAATGGCTTTTTCCACCAGATCCGGTCGCGGGGGTTTCACACGCTCGTCCACGTGCTGCCCATAGTAGCTGTATGGCCAGCCATAAAATCCTTTTTCCTGTACGGATGTCATATAGTCCGGCACAAGATCGGAACCGATTTCATCCCGTTCGTTAACGATGGCCCAAAGTTTGCCGCTTTCCGGCTCCCATTGCAGGCCCGTAGGGTTTCGTAATCCATTCGCGTAAATCCGGCTGGCGCCCGTGGCCGCGTCAACTTCCAGCACGGCGGCCCGCCTGTCTTCCGCGCCAATACCGTTCTCGGTAATGTTGCTGTTAGAGCCGACGCCGACATAGAGTTTACTGCCGTCCGGGCTTGCCAGCAGAGATTTTGTCCAGTGGTGGTTTATCGGCCCGCCCGGCAATTCCGTGACAACGTCACCGGCGCTACTGATCGCCGTCTGGCCCTCCTGATAAGGGAATTTCACCAGACTGTCGGCATTAGCTACCCATAAAGTGTTGCCGATAAGCTGCATACCGAAGGGGGAATTCAGATGCGCAATGAAGATATGCTTCTGCCATTTACCCTCAACGTTACGCAGCAAGGTAATGCGGTTGCCCCCTTCGCCGCCCTTACCGGACGACTTTTGCACCAGGCCCATAACGATCTCTTTAGGGCGAGCTGGCGCTTTTTTAGCAGGCCCGTTGGCTTCTGCCACCAGGATATCGTTATTGGGCAGGACGTAAACCTGACGTGGATGTTTCAGGCCCTCGGCGATTTTTTCGATCTTCAGCCCTTCGGCCACCTTCGGCATTTCACCCTTTTTCCAGGCAACCGCTTCGGGAACCTGCATCGGCGGCAAAAGGAAGTTCTGCGCTTTCGGTATTTCCGGATTGGCGCCCATCTGTTTTTGCGGATCTATCTGCGCATCGTCATCACAGCTGCTCAGCAGGCTGGCAAGGATAATGGCAAGTAACGCACGCTTATGAATATTCATGCAGGCTTCTCCTCAGGCTGTGCGTTCACGTAGCGCAAGTTGAACATTACTCAGCAGCAGAAGGATCACTACCAGCGTGGAGAGAATGACGCCCATCGGCACCACGGCATAGGCGTCGCGGCTATGGATAAAGGCATTAAAGATGGCAAGCACAATGGCGAGCAGACTCAGCCAGAAATGAATTTTCACGGGTGAACCTTGCGAATATTTAGGCCCCGACCAGACAAGCACTGCATTGATAATTCTGGGGATAATAGCAATCAACAGGCCGATCACAATTAACCAGTTAGCCGCATCGTTCCACATCTGACTGAAGGTTTTCATATACAGAATGTCGAAGATCCAGGCGGCAACAAAAAAACCGAGAGGAACAGGATTTAGCAGTTCGTAAAGCGCCACGACCGGTGCCGGGCGCCCTGTTGCAAGGTGCGTTTGCATTTCCGTCTCCTTTACTCTTCCAGATAAGCTGCGCCAAAGAGAGGTAATCAGCGAGTTGGCATACCTGTAAAGATTAGTAAATCTAAAGGATAACGGTGGGTTAATTGTCGATTCTGTCAGCCGCGCGAGACGGCCACTTTCGTGCCTTCACTCAGCTCCGTATGCAGCATTTCAGTAGCGCCCGGTGGCGGCAATAAGTTATCCAGAACGCCTTTGATAACGTCCACATGGTCGATTTCACCGTTTTCGGTATGGAATACCGTCACCACTCTGCCGTGATTAAGGCCGTAAGCCGCCTGTTCGGTGAGATGCAGGCTGGTCGCCAGCTCCGTTTTTTCCAGACCCGGCCTGCGGTTACGTCGCTCAATGCGAAACCTGAGCTGGTTGTATTTCGCCCAGCCAATAAGCAACAGACCGTTTACCAGGGCAACAAGCGCATAAAACGTCACCGTATTGAGGGTGGTAAAGAAGGGTCTTAGCCCCATAAAAGGCGAGTGCGCCAGCGCGGCTATCAGACCGTTATAGACCAGATACGAAAACCCAATCCATGCCACAAGCGTCAGGATCGTATCCATCACGCGGGGAATAAGGCGAAGTTCGGTAAAGATCAGGGGCTGGTTCATGATTCAATCCTCCCAATGCCGCGATCGGGACTGACCCAACGAGCCCTGCCGCGCTTATGCTTCAGCATGACCTTCGGGAAAGAGACGAGGGTTGTGAACAGGCTTAACATCCAGTAGACCACCGGGAACCAGATTATCCAGAACAGCGAGGCGGATATCCCCTTTTCATAACGCCGTTCAATGAGCAGGCTGACCAGGAATTGCAGGATGCATACCACGCCAAGCATCAGGCCGGTAAACGCAGGTGGGAACAGATGCTGTACGTATAAATTATCAGGCATCGGCACAAGCAGGCCGGCGATAAACAGCAGGATACTGACCGCGTAGGCGAAGGCCCAGGCGGTGGACAGGCAAAACTCAATGAACAGCGGCCACATGCGGCGATATTCCCAGGACCACAGGCGGCGCATATTAACGATAAATACCTCCGCGCCGCCCTGTGCCCAGCGCAGGCGCTGCTTCCATAATCCCTTTAGCGTTTCCGGCATCAGGATCCAGCACAGCGCTCGCGGCTCGAAGAATACCGACCAGTGACGCAACTGTAGCTTCCAGCTGATATCAATGTCCTCGGTGATCATATCCGGGCTCCAGTAACCCACTTCGGCCAGCGCACGGCGGCGAAAAGCGGCAACCACGCCGGAGACAGCAAAAACTTGCCCGTAGATACGTTGGGTACGCTTGATCAGGCCGATAATGGACGAGAACTCGCCTACCTGCACTCGCCCAATCAGCGTTGAGCGGGTACGGATACGCGGATTGCCGGTGACTGCGCCCACGCGTGGGAAACGCAAGAGTGGCGCCACCATATAGGCAACCGCGTCGCGGTCCAGCAGCGCGTCCCCGTCGATACAAACAAGGAAATCACTGCGGGCCGCTGCCGCGCCGGTTTTGAGCGCCACGGCCTTGCCCTGGTTTTCGGCCAGGTGAATCACCCGCAGCCGTGGATATTCATTAGCCAGCTCGTCCAGCACTTCACCGGTGTTATCTTTAGAACCATCGTTAATGGCGATAATTTCGATGTTCTGATAACGCTGTGCGTTTGCGGCTTCAATGGTTTCCCTTGCGTTCACCCCCTCGTTGTAACAAGGGATAAGGATTGAAATCAGCGGATCGCCCTCAAGCGTCGGCGGCGGCATCTCCTCTTCCCATTGCCAGTGCCGCTCTCGGTAAAACC
>DALYUA010000025.1:8667-15378 GCA_031993245.1 Buttiauxella sp.
CAGGCAAAGGATGAGGAAAGCTACGATGCGATCGGTCATTTTTGCGGATACCAGAATGATGAGAATGTAGAGCGGATCTCTGACATCTCAGGTTTATCGTTGATGAAATCGTCGGGATAATAGCCGTAGTTGACCGCGCCGCTTAACTTCAGCTGACGCATCCACTCAACCAACTGCTTACCGTCGATATCTTCCTGTGTCCCGGTTTTACGCCAGTCCCGCGCCTGGAGTTCAAACACGGTTTTATCGAGCGCGCCGGGGTGCTGTGCAACGGTATTCACCAGTTTGTCCAGCCAGGCATTGGCCTTATCGGCCGGAACTTTTTCCATAAAAGGCATGGCCATCGGTGCCGTCCAGTCGTAGGTGCCAAGGAAATCAGTAAGGTTTTGTGCAAACCAGGCCTCGCTTTCCGGCTCCAGTATCGGCAGGGCATAGATGTTGCGGGCGGTTTTCACCTGCGGGCCGCGAATGTTACGTACCGTCTGCGTAAGCTGCAGGGTGAAGTCGATAAGCGCCCTGCTCTTAAAACGCGTCCAGCGCTCGAAGGTCTGCGGGTCCTTGCGAATCCGGCCAATGTCGCCGGGGAAACCAGCGGCGCGATAAGCCGCCATAGCATCTGGCGAGGCATCTTCAAAATCCGTCAGGAAGGCATCGTCATGGAACAAAATTCCCCGGAAGCTGGCATTTTTTGCCAGATCTTCATAAATCCCGGTGATACGTTTGCGGGCTTCACTGCTCCAGGGCGAAAGTCGGACATACTGCTGCGGATCTACAGCGCTGCCGCCCGTTTCAGGATTCCATTTCATCACGCGAGGTACTGAATCATCCAGATCGAAGGCCAGCACAGGCATCCAGGCGAAAACGTCTACGTTTGCGCGGCTCTGCAGTTGCCAGGAGACAAAGTTAAAGAGATCGGCACGCATCGGCATCCAGCGGTTCGGGAAGTACAACTCGCGGATATTGCCGTCGCCTTTTGGATCGGCGTAGGCCTGCAGGAAAACATGCGAGATACGCATGTCGTAAACGCGCTGAATAAGTTTGTCGATGTTTCGACGCTGCTGGGCCGGGTCGGCATCGTAGACGTAATCAAGATCGACATGCATCACGCGCATCGTCCGTGGCTCACGCACCTGCGCCACCTGGCTTGCAAAGCGTTGCAGCGACGGGTTATCAGAGATCAGAACGCGTGGAACATCATCCAGATCGGCGGCGTTGGCCAGCCCTTCGTTAAGGGTAAACGCCATGCGGTAGCCATGCTCTTTGGCAATTTGCAGCGTAATTCCGCTGGCTGCTCCGTATGGCCAGACCCAGGCGCGCGGAGGTTTTCCGGTCACCGAGGTTATTTTCTGCGTGATCAGATTTACGTCTTTACTGATGCGCTGATAAAACTCCTCGTCCGTCTCATACTTGCCGGTGGCTTTATTAAATTCACGGTTTGCTACAGCAGGCTCTTTGCTGCCCTGTGGATTAGCGTTTGCCCCGTAATGAGAAGCCCAGGTATGCGCTCCAATTTCAACCAGCGGTGATTGCCCCATCTCGCGCACCATATCCCAGGTGGCAAACTTGTCGCGTGGCGTCATTAAGCCGCCGAAATCCACGGGTTGGTTGGCTGGCGCATCGACCCAGCTCCCTACCGGCGCCCACAGCGCAGGCCAGTTATAGGCTTTAAGCAACGGCCAGACGCGGGTGTAAAAACTGCTGTAACCGTCATCGAAGGTCAACAGCACCGCTTTTTCCGGCAGCACCGTTTTGCCGTCGTGCGCATCCAGAATTTGCTGCACGCTGACCGGGTGATAGCCGTTGTCGCGCAGCCAGGCTACCTGCTCGCTAAGCGCGCTCGTACGTACCGCAAGATAACGCTGATCGGCGGCTTCATCCTCGACATCGTGGTAACCGATAACCAGGAAGCTGTTTTTTGGCCATGCATGATCCGCCGTGAGCGGCGCTCTGTCCGCCGGCGAAACATAGCGTGGTGCCTGTGGATTGCCACAGGCGGTGATCATTATCCATCCAACGATTAAAATTGCGGCCCGCAGCCATCTGTTAAACATGCGCTGTCCTTAAAACCTGACATTCAAATCGAAAGCAAGCGAGATATTCCGCTCACGTTTACCGTCGTAGGGGCGTTTATCCCAGGTCAGCATCAGCCCGCCGTCCACGACGTTATTCCACTGAATTCGCTGTCCGTAGCCCAGTTGAGTAATCACCCCGCTGCCCTGGTTTTTCTGCCAGTAACTGCCCACGGCACCGGTAATCTGCTGAGTCCAGACCGTGTCGTAATGGCGATAAAGAACGTGCTCGGCGCTTAGTGCCGGTACGACGGAGAAATCACGCTTCGGGTTGTAATACGGCACATTTTCCTTGCTGTTAGTGCTGCCGCCGATGCCGGGTGTGAAGTCCAGCGTAAAGCGCGGCGTGGTCCATAATCTTTCCTTGCCGCTCAGACCGTATTCGATTCGGTCGTTACCGTCGGAGAAATGAGAAGCGGCGAACGATAGCTGATATTCGCGTCGCTCATTTTGATACCAGCGGATATAGCCATCGCCGCCGTTGGAACTGACCCCACTGCGAAGCGCTCGCAGTGGGGTGCTTCTGGCGATCCGCTCTACATTTCCGCCGATGCGCCAGTTGTCACTGAAGTCATGCCAGCCGGACAAACGTCCGCCGATTTTTTGCCCGTCGCCATAGTTGCGCCCGGAGATCTCCATTTCCGCCCAGTAGTTACGGGAGGTCCATTCGGCGCCCGCGGCCAGATCGCGGCTGATGCCCTTTCCTTCCTCGAACTCGCCGGTGGCAAAGTTGAAGCCGGTAAACAGCCGCCAGTTGTCATTAATCGGCGGGCTATAAATCGCCGAGTTGAGGGTAAAATCGTGCTCACCGCTGACGGGGCTGTCGGAAGCGATGCCCTGTGAACCGCTGAGGCGCAGCTCAGACATTTTGTGAATATCGCGAATGCGCGCCAGCCGCATGGTTGACGTATCATCCGGGCTGCGCGCTATGACGTCATCGGTCAGCTCGTCAGCCTGTTTCCACTCCTGCAAATCAAGGGCGACGTAAGCCTGCTGGCGCTCCAGTTCCATATTGCTGGGCTCTATGACTTCAGCAAGCTTCAGCTCCTGTTCTGCCTTACGTGCCAGTCCTCTGGCTTCAAGTACCGAGGCGTAGGTGATGCGCAACCCCTGGTTTCCCGATCCGGTTCGCGCCAGATGCTCCGAATGTTTTTCAGCCGTTGGCAGATCGTTGGTGGCGACTTCATACTGCGTCAGCAGCGTCTGGCCCAGCAGCCAGGTATCATTCGGCTGTGGGGTTGGGGAACCATAAACTCGCCGCAGGTATGGGCTGTCTTTGATAATCCCGTCCACCTGACGCTTCGCCGCATCAAAGTTTTCGTTATCAAGGTGGGCAAAAAACAGATCCTGATGATCGTCCGCTGACAGCGGTGTTACCGCGATGGGTCCGTTCGGATAATAGATGCTCATCAGCATCTCTTCGGCTTTATCGGGCTGCTCTTTGTTAAGCCAGGCGGTTGCCACCCAACGTTTAGCATAGGACGGCACGCCGCCGCCGTCCGCCATGAGCGATTCGTATTCCGCAATGGCTTCCGCGTTGCGTTGGCGGATCACCAGCGCGCCAATGCGGTCGATTCGGGCGCGCCGAACATCGCCCTGCGCATCCGGGTTATTTTTCCAGGCCGCGAGCAGTTGGTCATAACGGGCCAGCGCTTTATCCGCCACAATAAACCGCTCTTCTTCATTACGCGCTGGCGTAAACGCGGCACGAACGGTTTCCGCAGCGGCATCAAGCTCAAGCCGACGCTTCATTGGATCGGAGTCCGCAAGATTCTCCGACATATCAAGCGCAGGCCCTGCGACCCGGTTAGCCGATAACGCGGCGACCAGCGTATCCTGCGAACTGTTATTTTGCGGAGCTTCCGTTTCGGCCCGGCTGGCCGCAAGTAATGCATCCCAGTTTTTACCCTGAGCATGGTAGACATAGGCAACCAGTGCTTCACGGTCAGGACCCGGATCGCTTTGCGCCCAGTTAGTAGCTTCCGTAATCGCTTGTTCATTACGCCGCGAATCAGCGAGCGTCATGATCCAGCCGGTGCGCGCGTCAACGTTATCCGGCTCTTCGCGTAAAACGTTCTCCCACACGGCGAGCGATTGATTCCATTTCCGCTCATTACGGAACGCACGGGCTGCGGCAATCTGGCCCCTTGGTGGGATCGCTATCTGGTTGTGATAGCGCTGCCAGACCCTGAGCGTTTCCTCATTGTTATTCGCCCAGCCTGCAACCTGCAGCCAGTCGGCCACCTGATTCGCCGTAAGCGAGGTTTGTTGTTCCTGGGCCTGCAAATACTGCAATAAAGGCGCCCTGTTTCCTGCACGCGCCTCCATTATTAAGCCATCGTATTCAGGTGTAACGGCATATGCCTGCAACGGAAGAAGTATGCAGACGGTAAATAAACAGGACCCAGATTTTAAATACTTTATCGAATTGGCATGTCGAAGAATGCTGAACATAGCTGCCCTTATATCCTTATGCCAGAATAAAAATAAGAATTAGCATTAATTTGTTGCCGTCAGATGACGACGCGTACAGTCAGAGCACGCAAGAAGCGTGTTCTTACATATAGTTAATTTTAAATTTAATACTTTCGCATTATTGATTAATTACGTAATGCGATTTTAAAAATATAACCAGAGAGAATTTGAAAAACGTTAACATTTAGTTAAACACAAGGCTACCTAATAACAATACATTTGCGATTAAAAAGTATTTTCACCTCTTTTTCTCTAATACTTTTGGGATTGGATGCTGACTAAAAGTTAAATTTATGATTAAAGATCGCGTGAAACAGGTAATTATTTAACTCTGCAAGCAAGCCTGCTGTTTCCTTTTCATTTTTATGCTAGCAGAAGCAGCATAACGCTTTAGGCATCTTCACGGTCGCGATGTAAAATTTAGTTTACAATGTACGTAATCCTGATTTGACGGACCTGACATTTTCCCTTACCCTGCGCCGCATAAAGTCGTTATTAAAAGTGTAAATTCAGAGGGAAGCGTGAAGAATCGCACTCTTGGCAGTATCTTTATCGTGGCCGGAACCACAATTGGAGCAGGAATGCTGGCTATGCCGCTGGCCTCGGCAGGCGTGGGATTTGGCGTCACATTGTCGTTACTCCTCGGGCTGTGGTGTTTAATGTGTTATACGGCTCTGCTGCTGGTTGAGGTTTATCAACACGTCGGTGCAGATACCGGGCTTGGCACGCTCGCACGCCGTTACCTTGGTCGCCCTGGTCAGTGGCTCACCGGTTTCAGCATGCTCTTTTTGATGTATGCCCTTACCGCCGCTTATATCAGCGGGGCCGGTGAATTGCTTGCTGCAAGCCTTAGCCAGTGGATGTCCACCACTATTTCTGCCTCTACGGGCGTTTTACTGTTTACGGTAGTCGCCGGCAGCGTGGTGTGCGTGGGTACACATATGGTGGATATGTTTAATCGCGTGTTATTCAGCGCCAAGATTATCCTGCTGGTGGTGATGCTGACGCTGATGATGCCTCATATTCACCATACCAATTTATTATCCTTGCCGATTGAAAAGGGTCTCGCCCTTTCTGCTATCCCGGTTATTTTCACCTCCTTTGGTTTTCACGGCAGCGTGCCGAGCATTGTCAGCTACCTGAATGGCGACCTGCGTAAGTTGCGCCGGGTATTTATCACCGGCAGCGCGATCCCGCTGGTCGCTTATATCTTCTGGCAACTGGCGACGCTTGGGGCCATCGACTCCGGGGTATTCCACTCTCTGCTGGCCGAACGTTCCGGACTAAACGGATTGCTGCAGGCGGTGCGTCAGGTTGTGGCGACGCCGCAAGTTGAGCTGGCGGTACACCTGTTTGCCGACCTGGCGCTGGCAACCTCCTTCCTCGGCGTTTCTCTGGGATTGTTCGATTATCTGGGCGATCTGTTCCAGCGCAACCGCAAAGCCTCCGGACGTACCCAGACAGGCCTGATGACTTTCGTTCCGCCGCTGGTCTTCGCTCTGTACTATCCGCAAGGTTTTGTGATGGCGCTGGGCTATGCAGGCATGGCGCTTGCGATCCTGGCGCTGATCGTTCCTTCACTTTTGGTCTGGAAAAGTCGTCAGCACCACGCTGCGCCCGATTATCAGGTTGCCGGAGGTAGGCCGCTGCTGGCGCTGGTATTCACCTGCGGCATTGCCGTAATCGTTATCCAGGCGTTGATTGCGGCGAATGTTTTACCAGAAGTGGGATAAGTCTGCGCTCTGAGGCGGGTTATCGCTGTAACCCGCTCAGATTTTTGCTGATGCGCCCGGCCACAGAATGTCTCTCACTACGGGATATGTCATCCGGCAGTTCATTTGCCGCGGTGATAAATGCAGACGCTGCCTCTGCGACCTCATCAATAATTGGATTCATCACGCTGGCTTTTATGCCCGCGTTTTGTGCCCCATGACTGCGGACTGATGTTCGCCCCCCGGCCCGTCCTGGAACGTCAAATCGTAAGCCGGTGAAACTTTCCATTCTCCCTCCTCGTTCAACACAAACGAGAAGTTCTTCGCGTGATCGTCACGGTTATTCATCAGCACGTTAAACACCATGCGGCGGGCCTGGATCTCTCTTTCTTTGACGTCACGGGTGATAAGGCTTGTTGCTTTGAGGATTTGCGTGTAGTCCAGGCCCGGCAGGC
>DALYUA010000026.1:0-15226 GCA_031993245.1 Buttiauxella sp.
CGCGATTGGTATAATTAAGATGCAGCCAGCATGGTTGCTCGCGATCGATGACGGTGTCGCTGTCAATCGGTTTTACGCCGCCCTTCCCATCCAGCTGCCAGGCGAATACGGCGTCAGGCACATTGAGCTCGGCCCCTTTAATTACTTCCACTTCTTTTCCCCCAGCCAGACAAAGATTCTGTAGTCAGTCTAGCAATCTTGTTTTGTTATTCAACCTGCATCATTTTTCAAACTAGCTGAATTAATTAAAGAAAAGCTATTCACTCACCGTTAACCATTAGACAAGATAGCGACACAGGCTACAGTTAACCACAAAGCGATATCTCTTTTTTACGTGATGCAGGGAGTGAAGTTTGTCAGACAGACGTAAAGCATCCCCCAATTTTGATTCACGCCTCAGCATGGTACGCCAGCACGCCATCAACGTAAGCGGCACATGGTTTCTATGGGTAAACATTCTTTTCTCCGCATTTATCCTCGGGCGTAACTATTTTTCACCCGACAGCCTGGCCGCCGGGCCACATCATCCTCGTCATCTGCTGGAAATTTCACTGGTGCTGATACTGGCCCTATCCGCAGCGGTGATTTTTATTCTACGCATGGCCCCCGAACAACAGGCGCCGTGGCTTAGCAAGCTGACGCGCGGAACGATATTTTGCCTTAGCGCATTGTGGGCCCTGTGCTTCTACGTTCTTATCGCCAGCGGTGATGTGAGGATCGTTTTCCCGTTCTCGGCGCTGCTGATTTTTACCGCTCTGATTTCGCTGTATTTTGACGGACGGGTCCTGCTCAGCTTTACCTTACCAGTATGGGTGGTCATTTTGATATGTAACTTCGTCTACCCCACCACGCTCACCGCCCTGAATGCGATTTTATACGCGCTGATGGCGGCATTATTTGAGTCGGGAAGACGCATTCTGCGGAGCTGGTTTGTGCTCGCCGTTCGTCGCGAGCAGGAAAATGTCGATTTAATAAAGCAATTAAAGCTGCTGGCTAACCGGGATCCTCTGACCGGCATCGCTAACAGACGTTCACTCCAGCTATTACTGGATAAAGAGATTCAGCGCCAGCATCAAACTAATGCTGAGCTCTCGCTCATCATGCTTGATGTCGATTACTTCAAAAAATATAACGACCATTACGGACATCAGGCGGGCGATGAATGCTTGATTAAGGTAGCGCGCTGTCTGGAGAGCGCCACGCGTAACAGTCAGGATGTGGTAGCGCGCTTTGGTGGCGAAGAGTTCATTATGCTGCTGCCGGATACCTCACAGCAGCAGGCGGCGATGATTGCCGAACGTGTGAAAATAAACCTGCAGGCGATGGCGGTGGAGCATAAAGACTCCCCTGTCGCTCCCTTCGTAACGCTGAGCCAGGGTATCGCCAGCTGCGTTCCGGGCACCTCCGCCGCCCGGCTTATTGCCGAGGCTGATGCTGCGCTCTATCAGGCGAAAGAAGCGGGCAGGAATCGCTGGCAGCGTTACAAGGCTTAGGAATGAGCTAGCGTAGCTGGCTGTCTTTGGAACCGCGTCGGTTATAGCCTGAGAAAGTAGCTTTTCTGGCGTCCTCTTCCTGCTGGCATTTAACACATAGCCGCACGCCGGGGATCGCTTTACGACGTTGTTCGGGGATAGGTTCTCCGCACTCTTCACAATGCGTCAGGCTTTCCCCTGTTGGTAATTCGCTGCGCGCACGGGCAATAGCATCGTCTATCGTGCTGTCAATTTGCTCCTGTACCGCGTCATCATTTGCCCAGCCTGATGCCATATTTCACCTCAGAATAGTTGATGCCTGAGTCATTAATAATAGCAGATGGGTAAAGCAGGCATTGCTGCGAAGGCTGGTTCCGGTACGGTATAAATTAAAGGACGCTGGCCATGCGATCCTTAATTGGCGGTAGCCCGTACATGCGACGATATTCCCGGCTGAACTGCGACTGGCTGTCATAGCCAACCTGAAAGGCGACGCTTGCCGCATCTTTTTGCTCAAAGAGGATAAGACGCCTCGCCTCCTGCAGACGCAGCTGTTTCTGGTATTGCAGCGGGGTGAGCAGCGTAACTTTTTTGAAATGCAGATGAAGAGCCGACACGCTTAACCCAGCATGCTTCGCAAGTTTCGCCATACTGAAACTGTCGGCATAGTTTTCCTTCAGCCAGGCTATGGCGCGCACAACCGAAGCCTCGGCCTGTCTGCTGAATACCATCCGACAGAGAAACTCCCCCTCAGGCTTTCTGAGAAGACGGTAAATAATTTCCCGTTCGGCCATCAGGCCGAGAAGCTTCGCCTCTCCTGGCTCCTTCAGGCTCTGAATCAGGCGCCTGACCGCATCCATGATTAAACTGTCATTATCAACCAGCGAAATTCCCGGGACCCGATCGCCCCTGTTTTGCTGCGGTAATCCTGCCTCTGTTATGACATCCATAATCACTTCCCGGCATAAAGATAATCGCAGACAAATATAAGGATGCCGTGCTGATGCCTGGACAATCTGGCCGCTGACAGGCAAGTCAACGGAAACCAGCAGGCTGGAAAAACGATCGTATTGATAGAGATGCCCGGCAACAGCTACCTCTTTCGTACCTGAGATCACCACGCAGAGCGCAGGTTCATGCAAAGTCGTCACAAGCTCCCCGGGTTTTTCGCTATAAATGAAATGAACTCGACGAAGCGGCGTGTCGAGTATCCCTTCACGGTTATTATGCTGATTTATAAAATCAATGGCTTCGCTGAACATCATCTACCCACGTGGAAAAGCTAATGAGTGTGAATAATAGAATAAAACGGGTGGCTTACTAATCAAAAACAGGATTGTGCAATAGAAAAAGAGGATCGGTTTATCCGGTAACGGAAAGTGCGCCATACACTCATTTCCGGCAATTCTGCCCGGTATCTGGAATTCTGACGATGAAACAAACCTGGTTAATCACCGGCGCCACGCGTGGTATAGGGATGGAAATGGTTAAAGCGGCGCTGTCTGCCGGTATGAATGTCTGCGCAACCGGCCGCAATGCGGCAAGGCTACAGGCTACTTTCCCGGCGCAGCCCGGGCTGCTGTTATTGCCGCTGGATATTTGCGATCGGCAACAACAATCGCATGTCGCAGAAGAGTGTATAAAACAATTTGGCCGTATCGACGTGCTGGTTAATAACGCCGGTTATGGCCAGATGGGCTATTTTGAAGAGGTGACAATAGATGCTGTAAAGGCGCAGTTTGAAACCAACGTCTTCGGTCAGATAGCAATGACGCAAACTATTTTGCCCTATATGCGCAAACAACACGCAGGCCATATTTTTAATTTTTCTTCCATAGGAGGAGCGGCAGGGTTCAACATTGCTTCTGTCTACTGCGCCAGTAAATTTGCCGTGGAAGGCTATTCAGCCTCACTCGCCGGTGAAGTTTCACGTTTCGGAATTAATGTCACCATCGTGGAGCCAGGCTTCTTCCGCACTGATTTTCTGGATGAACGTTCCGTGCATTTTGCCAGCCCATCGGTCGGTGATTATGATGCGGTGCGGCAAAAAGATGAGAAAACCTATCGTGATTATAACCATGCTCAGCCGGGCGATCCGGTTAAGCTAGCCCGCGCCCTGCTGACGCTGGCATCCGCCAAAGAAAAGCCTTTACGTTTTGCTGCCGGGTCAGATGCGTTTGCCCTCCTGACGCAGGAATACGAATCGCGTTTAGCGGAGCTGGCGGCATGGGAAAATCTCTCCCGCTCTACCGACATTAACCAATAGTTTCCCCGCCCATAAGGGCGGGAAATAAACACGCAGGCAATCAGTGCGCCACGATGTACATCGTGCGGCTGTAAGCCATATCTTCCGGGTTGTTGATCGGATATCCCTTCAGCCATGGCTTAATCAGGCGTCCGTTGGTGTACTGGTAAACCGGGGCGATTGGCGCCTGTTCCTGAATGATTCTTTCCGCCTGGTTGTAGAATTTATTACGCGCGGCCTCCGTCACCTCCTCGCTCGCCTGCGTCATGACTTTGTCGTAGGCAGGTGAGTTGAAGCGCGCAATGTTGCCGCTGTGGGTTGAGGTCATCAACGACAGGAAGGTTGAAGCCTCGTTGTAATCTCCCACCCAGTTGGCACGAATCACATCGAAATTGCCGGTATGGCGGCTGTCGATATACGTTTTCCATTCCTGATTTTGTAATTTCACATCAACGCCAAGGTTTTTCTTCCACATCGACGCCACCGCAATGGCTATTTTCTGGTGGTTTTCCGAGGTGTTATACAGCAGCGAAAGTTTAAGCGGTTTATTGGCATCATAGCCTGCCGCGCGCAGCAGGGTTTTCGCCTGGGCATTCAGCTCCTCCTGGCTCATCTGCTCAAACGGCGAAGGTTCAGGTTTGAAGCCCGCCGTCACGTCCGGCGTAAAGCGCCACGCTGGTTTTTCGCCTGTTCCGAGCACTTTCTCCGCCAGCAATCTACGATCGATAGACATGCTCAACGCCAGGCGAACCCTTGCGTCTGCGGTAGGGCCTTTTTGTGTATTGAATGCGTAATAATAAGTGCCGAGCTGCGGCGGCGTGTAGACCTGGCCCGGAATCTCTTTCATCAGCTTTTGATACATGGTTTTCGGGAAGGACTCGGTGATATCAATATCGCCTGCCAGGTAGCGTTTTGTTGCCGCAGTCTCCTGGTTAATTGGGATAAAGGTCACTTTGGTCAGCACGGTCTTGCCGTTATCCCAGTAGCTTTTATTTGGTACCAGTACCAGTTTTTCATTTACCACACGCTCAGTCAGGGTAAAGGCGCCGTTTCCAATCAGATTGCCGGGTTTGGTCCAGTCCTGACCCAGTTTTTCCACCGTAGCTTTGGGGACCGGATAGAGCGAGAAGTTCGCCGTCAGACTTGGAAAGTACGCAATTGGCCTGTCGAGCTGAATACGCAGCGTATGGGCATCCACCGCCGTCACGCCCAGCTTATCCGCCGGCATTTTGCCATCGATGATTGCCTGCGCGTTCGTTATGCCTGCAAGGGCCGCAAACCAGGCAAAGGGGGAGGTATTTTCAGGATTAACCAGGCGCTGCCAGCTATAAACGAAATCTTCTGCCGTGACCGGGGAACCGTCAGACCAGCGGGCATCGTCACGCAGGGTAAACGTCCAGGTGCGGTTATCGTTGCTCTGCCATTTTGTCGCAACGCCCGGAATCAGCTCACCTTTTTCATTCTCATTCACCAGGCCTTCGAAGAGATCGCGGATAACCTGAATTTCCGGCAGGCCAACGGCTTTAACCGGATCTAATGATGCGGGCTCATCTTTAATATGACGAACCAATTCCTGATTAGGAGCCAGTTTGGTACCGGCAGGCACGTCTGCTGCCCAGGCCGCCGAAAATGTGCAGGCCACTGCCAGCGCACAGCAGGTAATACGAAAAGTTTTTTTCATCAGTTACCTTTTAAGGGTTCATTTTTTGGCGTTAAACACACCGCTGGTCGACGGGAAATGTCGCGCAATTGCTTGTTTTGCAATTAAGAAGAGCAAACAACCTGCCGCAATGCAACCGTCGTGGGAAATTAAATTCTTATAACTTGAGCGCTGTCATCTACCGTAGCAGGGTCAGGCCTGTGAACAAGCCGAAGGCCAATTGTTTCAGATGAGATTTTCGCTAAACGCTGCTATTAATGTTAAAAACTATTAACTTCCATAAGGATTTCTATGCCCGGTCATCGCCCTCGCCCACAACGCGGTCATTTGCCTCCCGGCAGCGAGCGTTACGGTAAGTCTGTATTTGGCGCACCTTTACTGTGGTTCCCGGCAAGCCCGAGCGAAACCCGCAGCGGGTTGATCATTGCCGGAACTCATGGTGATGAAAACGCAGCGGTAGTGACGCTTTCCTGCGCCCTGCGCACGCTAGAGTCAACATATCGCCGTCATCATGTTGTGCTTGCCGTCAATCCGGACGGCTGTCAGCTAGGGCTGCGCGCCAATGCTAACGGCGTCGATCTGAACCGGAACTTTCCCGCGGCAAACTGGAAAGCAGGCGAAACGGTCTATCGCTGGAACAGCAGCGCGGCTCAACGCGACGTGGTGTTATCAACCGGTGCAAAGCCCGGCTCCGAGCCAGAAACTACGGCGCTCTGCCAGCTAATTCATTCGCTCCAGCCGGCATGGGTCGTGTCGTTTCACGATCCGCTGGGCTGCATTGAAGATCCCGATAATTCTCTGCTGGGCAACTGGCTGGCAGACGCCTTTGCATTACCACTGGTGACGAGCGTTGGCTATGAAACGCCAGGGTCGTTTGGAAGCTGGTGTGCGGATCTCAATCTGCCGTGCATCACGGCAGAATTTCCGCCCATATCAGCCGATGAAGCCAGTGAGCGTTACCTTGAGGCGATGATGGGATTGCTGCACTGGCACAAATAGGCAGGCGTTAAGGATAAAGTTTCCCGGTTTCGAAATGCAGGGCTGGCTCTACATCTACCGCCAGCCACGTCGGGCCATCCAGATCGGCAAAACGAACCATTGCTGCCAGCGGCATTGCTGCGGCAATGGCGCGCGAAGTGCAAAGCATGCAGCCAAGCATCACATCAAAACCCTGCTCGCGGGCCGCCCGCATTAAGGCCAGCGCCTCGGTCAGCCCGCCGGTTTTATCCAGCTTCACGTTTACCATCTCATACCGCCCTTTCAGCCCCGCCAGGCTTTCACGCGTATGACAGCTTTCATCGGCGCAAATCGGCAGCGGATGGATAAAGTTCGCCAGCGCGCCGTCTTCGCTGGCAGGAAGCGGTTGTTCAAGCATCGCAACGTTTAAATCGGCCAGCAGCTGGCAGCGTGCGGCCAGGCCTTCGCTGTGCCAGGCCTCATTAGCGTCGACAATCAGCACCGCCTCCGGCACCGCCGCGCGAATGGCAACCATGCGCTCGGTAATCAGGCGATCGTCGAGCTTCACTTTCAGCAGACGGGCGCCCTTCTCCCACAGCAACGCGGCGGCGGCGGCCATTTGCTCAGGAGCGGCGATACTTACCGTCTGCGCGGTAGTTATCATCTCCGGCAGCTCAACACCTGCAAGGTGCGCCACAAAAACGCCTTTGCGCCGCGCTTCCAGATCCCACAATGCGCTGTCTACGGCATTGCGGGCAGCCCCTGCGGGCAGAGCCTGCTGTAATTCTTCACGCGTCATGCCCAGTTCCAGCTGCGGGATTATCGTAGTAATTTGCGCCAGCACTGAGGCCTCACTTTCGCCATAACGCGGATAAGGCGTGCATTCACCTACGGCTTTGATGCCATCTTCTTCAAGCTCAACCACCACCACAACCGCCTCGCTGCGCGTGCCGCGTGAGATAACAAACGGGGTATGCAGCGGCCATGCTTCCTGATAAACCTTAACTGTTCTCATCGTTAACCTTGTCGTCGGGATTTTTGCTCAGTATAGGAGCGAACACTTTTACGTGCAGTATCAGTTTTTTATATTCATCCGGCGAATCCTGGAATACACTGCATGCGGCGTTAATTATATGTAAACAGGAAAATTAAACATGTCACAACTCGTTCATTTCCAGGGCAACCCGGTTGCGGTTGCCGGTCAAATTCCACAGGCTGGCAGCAAAGCCGCTGCTTTCTCACTGGTTGCAAAAGACCTCTCTGACGTTGCGCTGAGCCAGTTCGCGGGCAAACGTAAAGTGCTGAACATTTTCCCAAGCATCGACACCGGCGTTTGCGCGGCATCCGTGCGTAAATTCAACCAGCTGGCGACCGAGATGGATAACACCGTTGTTCTGTGTGTTTCCGCCGACCTGCCGTTCGCGCAGTCTCGCTTCTGCGGCGCAGAAGGCCTGAGCAATGTGGTCACCCTGTCTACCCTGCGTAACCCTGAGTTCCAGCAGGATTACGGTGTAGGCATCGCCGAAGGCGCGCTGAAAGGTCTGACGGCCCGTGCGGTTGTTGTGATCGACGAAAAAGATGAAGTGGTGTTCAGCCAGTTAGTCAATGAAATTACTAACGAGCCGGATTACGCTGCAGCACTGGAAGCCCTGAAGGCTTAAGGTGTGAATGCCCCCGCGAGGGGGACATTCAAAAGATTACTCTTCGGTTTTACGCTGGCTCAGGCCATATTCGCGCAGTTTATTAGCAATAGCCGTATGCGACACGCCAAGACGTTTTGCCAGCTTGCGGGTGCTTGGATAGGTACGATAAAGCTGGGTCAGGACGGATCGTTCAAAACGACGCGAAATATCATCCAGCGTCCCTTCCATCGCCTCTTCTCCAACGGCCAGGCTCGCGGTGTCAAAGTCAGGTAGCAGGATATCCTGCGGGCGCAACTCATAGCCTTCCAGCTGGGTTAAGGCGCGGTAGATAGCATTTTTTAGCTGACGGACATTACCCGGCCAACCGTAACGCGTTAATACGCTACTGAGATCGTTTGCCAGTTTAGGACGCGGTACTCCCTGTTCATCGGCGAAGCGCGCTACAAACAGTTCGGTTAGCGGCATAATATCCTGCGGACGATCTCGCAGCGGCGGCAGATTTAGCGTCAGCACATTCAGACGATAATAGAGATCCTCGCGGAACTCGCCTTTCTGTACCAGCTCCACCAGATTTTTCTGCGTCGCGCAGATCACGCGCACATCAACATGGACCTCATGCTCTTCCCCCACGCGGCGGAACGTACCATCGTTGAGGAAACGCAGCAGCTTGGTTTGCATGCGCGGCGTCATTTCACCGATCTCATCCAGCAATACCGAGCCGCCATTCGCCTGCTCAAAAAAGCCTTTTTTCCCTTCGACAGCGTTGGCGTAGGCTCCCGGCGCATGACCAAATAACTCGCTCTCAACAACATCATCCGGCATCGAACCGCAGTTCAGCGCCAGGTAAGGTTTTTGCGCTCGCGAGCTGCTGAGGTGACAGGCATGAGCGAGCAAATCTTTTCCTGTGCCGGTGTCGCCAACGATTAACAGCGGGGCGTTAAGCAGCGCCAGCTTATGCGCCTGTTCGACGACGTGACGCATTTTCGGGCTGATCGCAACGATCTGGCTGAACGCGCTGGTATCGGCCTGCGTGATATTCTGTAGTTGGCGTCCCATACGAACCGTGGAACGCAGCATCACGACCGCGCCAACCAGCATCGGCAGTTTATCTTCGCCTTCCAGGTGCACCGGCGTGATTTCCATCAGGAAATTTTGTCCGTTGATAACCACGTGTTCAGTATGAGAATCCGCAGGCGCGCCTTCCAGCCAGCGCATAAAGTTAAATCCGTTGATAAGACTCGCCGCGTTATGATTACGCAGCTTATCTTCCCCCTGCCCGAACAGCGCGCAGCTCGCCGGGTTGGCCAGTTCAACTTTGCTTTTCATATCGAGCGACAGCACGGGTTCTGGCAGCGCTTCAAGCAGAGCGCTCAGCGCCCGGTGTTCACGCTCGGATGGCATCCACGGCACCGTGCGCACGTCCTTCACGCCCGGGATGCGCCGAATTTCAGCCATAAGGCTGCTGAATGAATCGAAATCCAGAGTGGAGAAATTCAGGTAAATGAGCCCAATCGGGTCAATTTCTATGCCTCGTAAATCAATGCCACGCAGCACTAATAGATCGAGTAATTCGCGTGTCAGACCAAGGCGGTCTTCACAAAAGACTTCCAGACGCATGGAGGTGACCTTTCTTCGCTTTAAAACGGAACCATTGGGTACAGTAATAATACTCCAGATACCTGCGGGTCAGAAGAGATGTGTGAAGAAAAGTTGACAGATAAGTAGCTGAATGAGGGTAAAGCCGTAAAGCCAGACGGTCACGGCGTTACCCCATTGTCACATCGGAGGTTTGGTTTTGCTCTTGCTCATCGTTTCTTTAAGCTGCACCAGCAGCTGACGACGAAAATCCCCAAGGCGCGGTTTATCGTTATCGATCCATGGCAGTGGGCGGCAAAGCTCCATGGCTTTGATACCAAGGCGCGCGGTGAGCAAGCCGGCACCGATTCCTTGTGCAGCACGTGCAGAAAGGCGAGCGGCAATATCCTGCCCGACCCAATCCATCCCTACTTCACGCACCAGTTCACTTGCGCCTGCAAACGCGATATTCAGCAACACCAGGCGGAACAGGCGTATACGGCTGAAATAGCCCAGCTCAATCCCATACAGCGTGGCGATGCGGTTGATCAGGCGCAGGTTGCGCCAGGCGATAAATGCCATATCCACCAGCGCCAGCGGGCTGACGGCAATCATCAAAGTCGATTCGGCTGCGGAGCGGCTGATTTCCCGACGAGCCTGGCCGTCCAGTACCGGCTGCACCAGTTGAGCATAAAGCGCGACGATTTCACGATCGTTTTGCGTTTCGTGAATTGATGCGTACCAGCGCTGTAACGCCGGGTGGCCCTGGTCCAGGCCAGCCTGTCGCGCCAGTTTTTCGCAGAAAGCGCGGCCTTTACCTATGCTGTGGCTGTGAAGTAAATCTCGCGCTTCATCACGTTCTTCCGCGCGCTGGCGCAGACGCCACAAGCGTCTCCATTCTGTTGCGATAGAACCAACGCCAGCGGCAATAATTAAGCCGCCTGCAATGCCGCCGCCCAGCGCAATCCAGTCCTGAGCGACATAGGCGTTATGCGTCCACTGCACGCCCTGGGCAACAACGCTGATACCAAACAATCCCAGCCCGGCGGTAACCATCCGCCGCCAGATGCTGCGTTTCGGGCGCAGCGCCGCTTCCACGACGGCTTCGGCCTGGCTTTCTTCCTCCACTTCATCAAGCGTTGCCAGCGCGGGAGTAAACTTCTCCGCTTCTGGCTCGCTGAAGGCGTGTGCGGTTTTATAGGCCTGCTCTTTTTCCACGTCCAGCGGCTGTGCGAAGTCGATCCGCGGTTTTAAAGGTTCATTCATCGCAATTTATCCCCGATCAAAAATTCCAGCGCTGCATCCAGACGGATATGGGGCAAAGGCCTGTCGACATCCATTACCTGCGGACGGAATTGTTCAAACTGAAAGCCCTGCTTTTCCCAGAAAGCGCTGCCCGGAAGGCGTGCCGGGACTTCACCGGGATAAACGGTCAGCGGCGCGCCATCGCTTAAGCGATTCCCTCGCAGCGCAGGAATTTGCTCGCCCTGCACGTCAATCAGACCACTTTGCGTCGCCTGCACCGAGGCAATACCCATGCACTCCCGGTCGATACCTTCAAAAGCGGCGTTCTGCCAGGCGTCCTGCACCAGTTGCTGTAACAATGAAACCATGTTGGCATGTTGATCGACGGTCACGTGATCGGCTTTGGTAGCCGCAAACAGCAGCTTGTCGATAACGGGTGAGAAAAGTCGGCGGAATAAGGTGCGCTGCCCGTACTGGAAACTCTGCATCAGCTGCGTGAGCGCAAGACGCATATCGTTAAAGGCCTGTGGCCCGCTATTAAGCGGTTGCAGACAGTCCACCAGCACAATTTGCCTGTCGAAACGCAGGAAGTGATTTTTATAAAATCCCTTCACTACTTTTTCGCAGTAATAGTCAAAGCGTGAGCGCAGCATGCCGAGATTGGTGGTTTTATCCGCCTGGGCGAGTTTAGATTCGCCGAATTTATCGACGTCCGGCCACGGGAAAAATTGCAGCGCAGGCGCACCGGCCATATCGCCCGGCAGGACAAAACGGCCCGGCTGAATAAAGTGAAGCCCTTCTTGTTTGCAGCGCAGCAGATAATCTGTCCAGGCTTCGGAGATAGCCGCAAGACGATTTTCATCGGCCGGAGCAAGGGGATCTAAATCTGCGCATA
This sequence comes from Buttiauxella sp., assembly GCA_031993245.1. GTDB lineage: Bacteria > Pseudomonadota > Gammaproteobacteria > Enterobacterales > Enterobacteriaceae > Dryocola. The sequence goes on from DALYUA010000026.1 coordinate 11,693, forward strand.
ATTTACGCCACTCGGTTGACCACTCGGCCCTGTCGCCCTGCAACAGGCCGGTCATCTGGCGCGACCAGCTTAAATAATCCTGCGCCAGCATCGGCAAATCCAGCAGCCATTCACCCGGATAATCCACAATTTCCAGATATAACGTTGAGGTATCTTTGAAGTGTCGCAGCAGCGAATCGTTAGAGCGATAGCGCAGCGCAAGGCGCATTTCGCTTACGCCGCGAGTAGGCGTAGGCCAGCCCGGCGGGTTGCCATAGAGCTGTGCCAGTCCTTCATCATAGGTGAAACGCTGAATGCCTAGATCACGCTGTGGCACGCGTTTAACGCCGAGCAGGCGCTCTTCACGTACCGCGCTAAGCATCGGCAGGCGAGCGCCATTATTGACGCTCAGTAACTGATTAACCATTGCTGTGATAAAAGCGGTCTTCCCGCTGCGGCTCAGGCCGGTAACCGCCAGCCGCAAATGCCGGTCCACGCCGCGATTCACAAGCGCATTCAGTTCATTCTTGATTCTGTTCATATGCGTCCTGGTTGCCCCCATTTTTCCCAATGGGAAAAAATATCTTCAATGATTGTAATAAATAAGGTTTGGGAATAGCGAATCAAAGAGGCAAACAATGAAAACAGAATGCTATTTGGTGTTATAGCGAGCAGAAATTTTACGTAGCATACGGGAAACAAGCGGCTCGATTGTCAGTGCCAGCAGCATCTTTAACGGACGGCGCGCGACAGACTTCACGGCCCAACCCGCAACGCCCGCCGGGCCGTAACGCAGAGCAACAAGCAGAACCAGCTTCCCGGCAATTTTCAGGCCCGGTTTCGCTTTCTGGCTGGCGGTGCGGAATGTGGTCATGGTTTCTCCAGAGATGAAGGGGGCGACGGCCCCCGGGAAGGACATTAAAGCTGACGGAACCGGCTGCGTAACGTGAAAGTATCCGACGTTATGTAACGTTCCATGGAGCGTAAACGCTGCTCTCCTGCCGCCAGCTGCGCATCCACCTCATCAAGCAGGTCACCGCTGGTAGGCTGAGGTTTCTCCCGATCGGCACCGTGCGGCATCGGATCAAGAATAAACGTCAACGCGATATAGGCCACCATCACAAAGAAGAACAGGCCAAAAATCATAGATAAAATAACAATCAAGCGTACCAGCTTTACCGGCACATCCAGGTATTGCGCGATACCTGCGCAAACGCCCTTCAGCATTCCCTTTTCAGGGATACGCCACAATTTACGACCGGAAAATGAATTCACCATTATTTGTCTCTCCAGTTCGGATGCTCAGCATCGAGGATCTGCTCCAGCGCCTGAATGCGGTCGCGCATACGCTTCGCCTCGTCAGTGAGCTGCGCCAGCCGCTGTTGTTCGCCCTGTGAAAGCTGGCCGCCATTTGCCGCACGGTTGTTATAGTGCAGCCACAGCCAGATGGGGGCGACAAACAACACAAAAATCGTTAACGGTATGGCCAGAAAAAGCGCGCTCATGTGTACTCCTTACAAGTCAGACGAACTGCGGTGCGCCACGCACAACCGCAGTTGCGAAAAATTAACCGCGATCCTGGGCGTTCATTTTTGCTTTCAGCGCCGCCAGTTGCTCGCTGATTTCATCGTCGGCTTTCAGTTCGGCAAACTGTGTATCAAGGTTTTTCTGTTTGCCAAAGCTGTGGCTTTCAGCTTCTGATTCCATCTGGTCGATACGGCGTTCAAAAGATTCAAAACGCGCCATTGCTTCATCCAACTTACCGCTGTCCAGCTGACGGCGCACGTCGCGGGAAGATGAAGCGGCCTGATGGCGCAGCGTTAAGGCCTGCTGGCGCGCGCGGGTTTCACTGAGTTTATTTTCCAGCTCGCCAATTTCTTTTTTCATGCGCGCCAGGGTTTCATCGACATGCACCACTTCATCTTCCAGGGTGGCGATCAGGTCGGTTAATTTCTGTTTTTCGATAAGCGCCGCACGGGCCAGATCTTCTTTATCTTTGCGCAGCGCCAGTTCCGCTTTTTCCTGCCATTCAGCCTGCTGAGCGGTTGCCTGTTCTACGCGGCGGGAAAGCTGTTTCTTTTCAGCCAGCGCACGGGCCGAGGTGGAGCGCACTTCAACGAGCGTGTCTTCCATTTCCTGAATCATCAGGCGCACCAGCTTCTGCGGATCTTCCGCTTTTTCCAGCAGCGAGTTGATGTTGGCATTCACGATGTCGGCAAAACGAGAAAAAATACCCATAATTCAATCCTCTTTAGTCATTATTTCAGGTGCCTGGCACCCTACACGAAATGAATAATACAATTGTCGTGCCAATTTTATATCTCCTTGATTTTAGATAACTAACTTAAATTTGACTCTTAACCTGACACGTTTATAGTGGTTTTATTGACTAACAATTGGTTAATTTCATTATGGCAGAACATAAAGATAACCTGATCGGCGAGGCAAACAGCTTTTTAGAAGTGCTGGAGCAGGTTTCCCGCCTCGCCCCGCTCGAAAAACCCGTGCTGGTGATTGGCGAACGAGGAACCGGCAAGGAGTTGATTGCCAACCGCCTGCATTTCCTCTCGCGCCGTTGGCAAGGGCCGTTTATCTCGCTGAACTGCGCCGCGCTAAACGATAATCTGCTGGACTCCGAGCTTTTCGGTCATGAAGCAGGCGCTTTTACCGGCGCCCAGAAACGCCATCCGGGGCGTTTTGAACGCGCGGATGGCGGCACTTTGTTTCTTGATGAACTGGCAACCGCGCCGATGATGGTGCAGGAAAAGCTGCTGCGCGTGGTGGAGTACGGCGAACTTGAGCGCGTCGGCGGCAGCCAGCCTTTGCAGGTTAACGTGCGGCTGGTATGCGCCACCAACGCCGATTTGCCAAAGCTTGCCGAGGAGGGAAAATTCCGCGCCGATCTGCTCGACAGGCTGGCTTTTGACGTCGTCACCCTGCCGCCGCTGCGCGAACGCCAGCCCGATATCATGCTGATGGCCGAACACTTTGCGATTCAGATGTGCCGTGAGTTACAGCTTCCCCTCTTCCCCGGTTTTACCGAAGAAGCACGGCAAACCCTATTGAACTACGCCTGGCCGGGGAATATCCGGGAGCTTAAAAACGTGGTGGAGCGCTCGGTTTATCGCCACGGCAGCAGCGAAGAGCCGGTTGATGAAGTGATCCTCGATCCCTTTGCTCGCCGGACCACTCTCCGCGCGCCTGCTGAACCGTCAGCATTACCTGCTTTACCTGTCGATCTGCGGCAGTGGCAAAACGACCAGGAGAAACAGCTGCTGGAAACCAGCCTGAAGCAGGCTAATTATAACCAGCGCCGGGCAGCCGAATTGCTTAGTCTGACCTATCATCAGCTACGCGCCATGATGAAAAAGCACCTTGTTCATCCAGGGAGTATTTCCTGAAAGGTCTGCTTTCCGGCGCTTTTATCATCACTCTGAGCAGAAAACTGTCACTCATCATCTCTTATTTTGGGGAGAAGGCCAGAGTGCGATACACTTTGCCTATCACCTTTGAAAACTCAAAAACTTATGCGCGGAATTATCCCCTGCCTCTTAC
>DALYUA010000027.1:0-8093 GCA_031993245.1 Buttiauxella sp.
GTATGCGGCGGTGCCTGCCAGGGTTCGTCCTGGATATCCTTCGGCAATACCAGCACCGTCACGCCATTTTGTGCCACGGCGATACGCACGCCGCGATCCACTAAATGCCGCAACTGGCTGGGCGAGGCCACCTCCTGCACAAAGTTCGCCACATCGGCAAAAACACGATCGAGGTTTAATTCCTGCTGATAACTCGCTCCGCGCGCGGTCACTTCCGCCTGCCCGGCGATCGCCAGCACCGGGGAGTGATCCATCTTAGCGTCATACAATCCGGTCAGCAGATGGGTGGCGCCAGGACCGCCTGTAGAGAGGCAGACTCCCAGTTCACCGGTGAATTTGGCATGGCCCGCCGCCATAAATGCCGCCATCTCTTCATGACGCACCTGGATAAACTCAATGCCTTTGCCCGCTTTATCCGCACGTTGTAAGGCGCCAAGCACGCCATTGATGCCATCGCCGGGATAACCATAGATCCGGGTGACGCCCCACGCTTTCAGGCGCTCAATGAAAAAGTCGCTGGTCATTTTTGTCATCGTTTTCCCCTAACCAAAAAAAGTAAGCCGTCGTTAAGGATAGTTCCAATTAACAGGCTATGCGGAGAAAGCAGCGGGGCGGTTTTTAGGGGGAGAGGATGAGAGGGTAACTTTCTGGCTTTATACCGTTGGGCTTCACCTCAACATAAAAACCGTTCAGCTTGATGACAAAGACCCGAAAAGCGTGGTTTTCGGGTCTTTGGGGTACACCAGAGGAGATAATCCTTTGTTTTTAAAAGAAATGCGCAAAGTAACTTTTAACAATGAAGAACTTTGTCAACATTCTCTACCCTGGGTATCAGTGGCTATCCTCCGGAAGAGCGTAGACAACCACCTGGTCGCCGACCTGATCTTTCAGGATGGTGTTACCGCCCGCCACGAAAGCCACATACTGACGCCCTTTGTACTCGTAAACGGAAGGGTTCGCTACCGCTGGCGCTTCAGCCTGATCGGACCACAGCTCTTTACCACTATCCAGGGAGTATGCGCGAACTTTGGCGTCCATGGAGGCCCCTATAAAGATGACGCCTCCCGCAGTAACCGCAGGCCCGCCAATTGTAGGCGAACCCCAGCTTTCCGGCATAAAGAAGCCGTACTGCTGAGAAGCGCCAATTGGACGACGCCACTTTACGTCACCGGTATGCATGTCCAACGCCACCAGTTCACCAAATGGCGGTTGCCAGCACGGCATGCCAAGCCAGTTAAGCGCCACTTTCAGACGCATACCGTAAGGCGCGCCCTCCTGCGGTGCGAAGCCGCTCTCGTTGCCGGAGCCGGTATTCGCTTTGTCATAATCTTCCCGCTTATAAAGCTTCACGTACTGCACGATGTGCGAAGTATTCACAACCGCAGTCTGGCTTTCGGGATCGAACGCCACGCCGCCCCATTGTACGCCACCGGAGCTATCCGGATAGGTCAGCGCGCCTTCGCCTTTGGTGGTCGGCGGCGTGTACATGCCTTCGTAGCTCAGCTTATCCCACAGACGCGAACACTGACCGGCGCCGGCTATATCCGCAAGTTTCCATATTTCCGGCTTTTTCGACTGATCGAGCAGCGGTGCGGGTTTGGTCGGAAACGGCTGGGTTGGTGAGAGTTTTTCGCCTTCTACGGAACCGTCGCCCTGCGGCACCGGACGCTCTTCAATCGGCCAGACATCTTCACCCGTCAGACGGTTAACCACAAACAGGAACCCCTGTTTAGTCGCCTGAATCAGCGCCGGGATCTGTTTGCCGTTGACCTCAATGTCCATCAGCGTCGGCGCGGAGTTGATGTCGTAATCCCAGACATCGTGGTGGACCCATTGGCGTGACCAGACGACTTTGCCGGTGTTAATGTCCAGCGCCGTGGTTGAGGTACCGAGCGGGATCGCATCAACACGGTTACCGCCCCAGTAGTTAGGCGAAGGCGATGACACCGGCAGATATATCAAACCATGTGCGACATCGGCGGACATCTGCGTCCAGACGTTAGCCGTCCCGGTACGCTTACGAATATCGGCAGGTATGGCATCAAAGGTCCATTCGCGTTTACCTGTCCTGGCGTTGACTGAGAAGACGGTGCCCGGAGGTGCCTCTTCGTAAGCCCAGTCTTTACCCGCCCAGCCAAAGATCAGATGATCGCCAACCACGGTCGGCGGCTGCAGCAGCGACAGTGGGAATTTGGCGTTTAGCGTATTCCACTGCTCAACGTTCAGCACGCCGTTGTCAGCGAAGCTCTCACACGGCTTACCGGAATCAGCATCCAGCGCGTATAGCTTGCCGTCAACCGTACCCATGTAAACGATCTTCTGGCACGCCTGCCCGGCAACAGCATTTTTAGCCTGCCAGTAGGCAACGCCACGGTTTTTTAACACTGGTTGAGTCAGCGCTTCGCGCGGTGCTTTGGTGTCGTAGCTCCACTTCTCTTTACCCGTGCCTGGATCGAGCGCAATCAACCGGTAGAATGGCGTGCCGATATATATGGTGTCGTTGGCAAAGATCGGCGTGGCTGACCAGACAGTCGCAGGGGTTGCGCCTTTTCCATCCGCAACGTCGCCCGTATGGTACTCCCATACTTTCTTCAACTGCCCGACGTTATCGGCGGTGATCTGCTTGAGTGGGCTGTATTTTTGCGCATTCAACTGACCGTGGAAGCTGTCCCAGGTCGCAGTTGAAGGGATCAACGGCGTCGCCTCGTTCGTGGCTGCATCAACCTTCTGGTTTGACGACTCGCCGGAGGACGCTTCTTTTGTGGTGATTGTGGTGCCAGGCGCCTGCTGGTCGGCAGCATTGACGTTGAGTTCTTCCTGCGTCCCCTGTGAAGCCTCAGTGGCATTATCCTGCGCAAGCAGCGCCATCGGGGTCATTAGCAGGGTCAGCGCCATCAGGCCGCCTGTTAACTGATTGGTATATTTATCGTTATGCAAGGGGCGCTCCTCAGACTCTGGCGAATTTATCGTGCCCTGACGGGCAACTGATGATGGCAATCAAGCCAATAAGACCGATCGCCATAGCCGCTGTAATCACCCACTGATGAAGCAGCAGTGAGGCGAAACCAACCCCGAGAAGCATCAGCAGGATGATGATGGCCCAGAAAACGCGAAGGCTGCGGCCTGAAGAGGCGCGAAGAATGAAGGCAAACACAGCCAAAACGACGTTAGCAATAGCTACGCCCAGGGCACCAATAGTGTCAGTGACGCCTGTCAGCGGTGCCAACCAGGCATACAGAGCCAGCGCGAAGCCAGCTACCGCTGCCAGAAGCAGCAGTATGAAGCCCCAGCGTGACGATCGAGATTGCAACATAGCCAGCCTATCCTCTGTTGAAAGTAGTGATTTCAATTAAATATGGTTTGTCAGGTTATTACTTCCCGACTGAAATTCGCTCTAACTGTGGCAAAACAAGAAGGCGATCGCAGCGCAGGCAGCAGCTGGATTTTCAGTCGGACGCGAATAAGTATAGAAGAGGATCGGTAACCCACTGGCTTGTAAGGTTAATAAAATACGACCTGGCTTAACTTCGCGCCCCGACCCGGGTACAGGATGCGCAACGTACAACATATCGGCTGGTAAATTTTGCTACCCAAATGCCATAACCTAAAGCACGGCCTGCGCCTGATCGGTTAATGCACCGTGGTATTAGCCATGTTCGCTTCTGGCTGTGAGTTCGATGTGCCGATACAATTTCTCTTTCGGTCTGGCAGTACGGCATAGGGTAGCGGTAAGCATAACGATTTCTTGTTCATTTCTTATGCCGCTATCTGTACTTATCAAAAATGAAGTCGGAAGCTGGTTATACTCGCCCTTGTACTCAATTTTGGCTGCGCTTTCACAACATCATCTGAGACACTATGAAATGAAAAATCCACGCCGGAGCGTGGATTTTTTATTTCAGGCTGGGGCCGATCGATGCCCCTGAGACGGCTGATTAGACGTTAAACAGGAAGTTCATCACGTCGCCATCTTTCACGATGTAGTCTTTACCTTCTGCACGCATCTTGCCCGCTTCTTTCGCGCCTTGCTCACCTTTGTAGGTGATGAAGTCTTCATACGCGATGGTCTGCGCGCGGATAAAGCCTTTCTCGAAATCGGTGTGGATTTTACCGGCTGCCTGTGGAGCGGTTGCGCCAACAGGAATGGTCCATGCGCGTACTTCCTTCACGCCTGCGGTGAAGTAAGTTTGCAGGTTCAGCAGCTCATAACCGGCGCGAATAACGCGGTTTAGTCCGGGTTCTTCCAGGCCAAGCTCCGCCATAAACTCGTCACGATCTGCGTCGTCCAGTTCAGCGATATCGGATTCAACGGCTGCACATACGGCAACAACTACAGAGCCTTCGCCAGCGGCGATTTCACGGACTTTGTCCAGGTATGGATTGTTCTCAAAACCATCTTCGTTGACGTTGGCGATATACATGGTTGGTTTCAGCGTCAGGAAGCTCAGGTATTTGATAGCAGCTTTGTCTTCATCGGTCAGGGTGTTCAGCGCGCGCAGCATGCCCGCGTTTTCAAGCTGTGGCAGACATTTTTCCAGCGCGGCCAGTTCAGCCTTCGCATCTTTATCGCCGCCTTTGGCTTTCTTCTGTACACGATGAATAGCGCGCTCGCAGGTGTCGAGATCGGAAAGCGCAAGCTCGGTGTTGATAACCTCAATATCGTCAGCCGGGTCCACTTTGTTATTCACGTGGATAATGTTGTCGTTCTCAAAACAACGCACCACGTGGCCGATTGCTTCGGTCTCGCGGATGTTGGTCAGAAACTGGTTGCCCAGGCCTTCGCCTTTGGACGCGCCTTTTACCAGGCCCGCGATATCCACGAATTCCATGGTGGTTGGCAGAATGCGCTGAGGTTTTACGATTTCGGCAAGTTTGTCCAGACGCGGGTCCGGCATTGGCACAACGCCGGTGTTCGGCTCGATGGTGCAAAACGGGAAGTTAGCGGCTTCGATTCCCGCTTTGGTGAGCGCGTTGAACAGGGTAGATTTACCGACGTTCGGCAAGCCGACGATACCGCATTTGAATCCCATGGTTTAAATCACCTTAATTGCTTGATAATCATTGAGTTAATTTTGGCTCAATGAAAAAATGTAGATAACTTTGCCTATTATACACGTAAACCGTTTATAAGGGGCGTGGAAAGAGGCTCAGACGGCCCCTGCAGGCGTTACTGCGCCTTAAAAGCGTGCAGGCGGTTAGTTGCTTTAGTCAGTCCTTCTTTAAGCCAGACTTCCGTGCAGCGTGCCGCTTCGTCTACCGCTTCATCAATCAATTTTTGTTCGCTGACCGGTGGCTTGCCAAGCACAAAGCCAACAACTTTACTTTTATCACCCGGATGACCGATACCGACGCGTAAGCGGTGAAAGTTAGGGTTATTGCCCAGTTTGCTGATGATGTCTTTCAAACCGTTATGTCCGCCGTGGCCGCCGCCGAGTTTAAACTTTGCCACTCCCGGCGGCAAATCCAGCTCATCGTGTGCAACCAGGATCTCATCCGGCGCGATACGGAAGAAGGTGGCGATGGCGCTTACGGCTTTGCCGCTCAGATTCATAAACGTGGTCGGCACCAGCAGGCGAACATCCTCACCGGCAAGATTAATACGCGCGGTATAACCGAAGAATTTCGCATCTTCTTTTAGCGACTGATTATGGCGTTCAGCCAGCAAATCAACGTACCAGGCGCCGGCGTTATGGCGAGTTGCCGCGTATTCCGCACCCGGGTTGGCCAGGCCGACGATCAATTTAATACTCACGTTTTCTTTCCTGAAAGCAGACTCAAGCCGCGTAGTTTACTGTGCTGTCGGCGTGATGACAAAGCGCAATGCGTCGGTAGTCAAACTATTGAATAGTTCAACGGCGAGACCATTAGAATTTCATGCTATTCAGCAGGTTATTTGTAAACTTTTGTCATACTTTCATTCGTAATTGTGATCCCAGGCGCACATACTTTCGGGTGGTGTTGTCTATACTTTACACACAAGGAGAGGGGGTATTCCCCGCTGACCCAGAACCATCCGGAGGTGACAGATGAAACGCAAAAACGCTTCGTTACTCGGTAATATGCTCATGGGGTTGGGGTTGATAGTCATGGTGGTTGGCGTGGGTTACTCCATTCTGAACCAGTTGCCTCAGTTCAACTTCCCGCAGATTTTTGCTCATGGCGCCGTGCTGAGTATTTTTGTAGGTGCCGTACTATGGCTTGCCGGAGCGCGTGTCGGCGGGCATGAGCAGGTCTGTGACCGCTACTGGTGGGTACGCCACTATGACAAACGCTGCCGTCGCGATGAACACCATCGTCACAGTTAAACAATAAACAGATCTGTAAAAGCTCCGTCATTTGGCGGAGCTTTTTTGTTTCAGGCCCCGAGTGCGGCCTGCACGTCAGGGAAAAAAGCCAGGCGGCCGGGGATGGGCTTCACGCCTGCACGGGCAAGCGTTCGCAACGGCTGAAACTCCAGGTTCGTGACGCGCAGTTCACACCCTGGCGGCAGTTTTTCCACAAAACGGCCAAACGCATCAAGCCCACCGGCATCCAGTACCGGAACGGCATCCCACTGCAGAATAATGATGTGGTGTTGCGCTATACGCTGGCTTAAGTCGGTAAACAGCCCGTCCGCCGCGGCAAAGAACAGCGGGCCGGTGACGCGAAACGCCAGTACGCCTTCCGGCGTGGTGATATTCAGCGGCACCAGCCTTGTCATTCTTGCTATGCGGCGCATAAACAGCAGCGAAGCCAGCACTATGCCCACGCTAATGGCGATCACCATATCGAACAGCACGGTCAGCGACATACATATCAGCATGACGATGATGTCATCTTTCGGTGCGCGCCTGAGCAGATGGATAACTTTATGCGCCTCGCTCATGTTCCACGCCACCATCAGCAGCAGCGCGGCCATGGCGGAAAGCGGCAGCCAGGAAAGCAGCGGTGCCAGCGCCAGCAGCGCCATAATCACCAGCAGCGAGTGGATAATGGCCGCCACCGGCGAGGTTGCGCCAGCGCGAACGTTTGCCGCCGAGCGGGCAATAGCTGCCGTGGCGGTAATACCGCCAAAGAATGGCGCGATGATATTGCCCAGCCCCTGGCCGATAAGCTCGCCGTTGGCGTTATGCTTAGTGCCGGTCATGCCATCAAGCACGACGGCGCAGAGCAGGGATTCAATCGCGCCAAGCATCGCCATGGAAAACGCGGCGGGCAGGAGGGCGGAGAGAGAATCCCAGCTCAGGGTAAAGTTTGCATCAGGAAGGTTCCACGGCAGCATTAGTTGCGGCAGCAGTTGCGGAATGCCGTTGCCCTGGGTTCCATCCGCCAGCACGTAGTGGAAGCGGGAGCCGATGGTGGCGACATCGCTGCCGAATAAATGCATGATACCCATTACGGCACAGCCCGCCAGCAGCGCAGGCAAATGCCCGGGTAAACGAATACCCAGACGTGGCCAGAGAATTAATACTGCGAGCGTCACCACGCCAGTCGCGGCATCGCCAAAGTTCAGCGTCGGCATGGCCATCGCCAGCGCGGCAACTTTATTCAGATAGTGCTCCGGCACGTGCTCAAGCCGCAGGCCAAAGAAATCCTTCACCTGCATGGTGGCGATAGTTATCCCAATTCCCGAGGTAAAGCCGAGCGTCACGGGCAGCGGGATATATTCAATCAGGCGGCCAAAACGCGCCAGGCCAAAAAGGATAAGAAACAGGCCGGACATGAATGTCGCGATCAGCAAACCGGCAAGGCCGAACTGCTGGGCGACGGGATAGAGGATCACCACAAAAGCTGCGGTGGGCCCGGAGACGCTGTAACGCGAGCCGCCGCTTAGCGCAATCACAATCCCGGCGACTGCCGCAGTATAGAGCCCGTACTGCGGCGCAACGCCGCTGCCGATAGCCAGAGCCATCGCCAGAGGAATAGCGATAATGCCCACGGTGATTCCTGCAATAGCGTCACGGGTAAAGCGGGAGAGCGTGTATTTCTCGCGCCAGCAGGCGTCTACCAGGGCACGAAAAGGCATAACTGCAGAAGAAGATACGTTTTTCACATTGATTCCATCAGTGAGCGCATCATCTGTCATGAATGGCAGGTGAAGGAGGCCGTGCTAA
>DALYUA010000027.1:8103-15208 GCA_031993245.1 Buttiauxella sp.
TAAGTTATAAAAACGAAAAAACCCGCCGGAGCGGGTTTTTCTGGCGGGTCCGATTAATGTTCGAACATCGCAGAGATTGATTCTTCGTTACTGATACGGCGAATTGCTTCGGCCAGCATGCCGGACAGGGTCAGGGTGCGGACGTTTGGCAACGCTTTGATTTCATCAGACAGCGGGATGGTATCGCAAACGATAACTTCGTCGATAACCGAGTTACGCAGGTTGTGCACCGCGTTACCGGAGAAGATCGGGTGAGTGGCGTAGGCGAATACACGTTTAGCGCCGCGTTCTTTCAGCGCTTCCGCTGCTTTACACAGGGTACCGCCGGTATCGATCATATCGTCAACCAGCACGCAGTCACGGCCGGATACGTCACCAATGATGTGCATAACCTGCGAGACGTTAGCGCGTGGGCGACGTTTGTCGATGATGGCCATATCGGTATCGTTGAGCAGCTTAGCAATAGCGCGAGCACGTACCACACCGCCGATGTCCGGAGAAACCACGATTGGGTTTTCCAGGCCAATTTGCAGCATATCTTCCAGCAGGATTGGGCTACCGAAGACGTTGTCTACCGGCACATCGAAGAAGCCCTGAATCTGTTCTGCGTGCAGGTCCACGGTGAGAACACGGTCAACCCCAACGCTTGAGAGGAAGTCAGCAACCACTTTCGCGGTGATCGGCACACGGGCAGAACGCACGCGACGGTCCTGACGAGCATAACCAAAGTAAGGGATAACAGCGGTAATACGACCTGCAGAAGCGCGGCGCAGGGCGTCGACCATAACAACGAGTTCCATCAGGTTGTCATTGGTGGGTGCACAGGTGGACTGGATGATGAAAATATCACCACCGCGTACATTTTCGTTGATTTGTACGCTTACTTCACCGTCGCTAAAACGTCCGACGGCGGCGTCACCAAGAGAGGTGTACAGGCGGTTGGCAATACGTTGTGCTAGTTCCGGGGTGGCGTTACCAGCAAAAAGCTTCATATCAGGCACGAGAAAAACCTCAGGCATGCGTCCAGTGGCGGATGGCTGCTACCGCAACAGTGCGGATGGCGGGTGGGGCAACACCCATCCAGGCGATGTTTAAAGAGCTTGATGCAACGTCTGAAACAAGGTGACGTTGTCACCAATACTCAGCTTGCCCGGAAATGGCCAGATGCAGCGGCGAGAGATTAACGCCTCGCGCTACAAACCCATGCAACCATTCCGGGGCTTGCTCAAGCACCTGGCGGGCTTCGGACTCGGTGTTAAATTCAGCAAACACGCAAGCGCCGGTGCCGGTCAGGCGCGACGGCGCGTATTCTAACAGCCAGGAAAGCAGCTCATCAACCTTACGAAAACGTTTTCTTGCGATATCCTCACAATCATTTCTAAATTCACAATCCAGTAACATCTGAATTGTGCGGATCGGGGTATCTCTTTGCAGCTCAGGATCTTTAAAAATGACCGGCGTCGGAATGCTTACGCCCGGATGCGCAACCAGATACCATTTTTCCTCCGGTTCGACCGGCGTGAGAATTTCTCCCACCCCCTCGGCAAAGGCCGCACGACCGCGAACGAAAACCGGAACGTCCGCGCCCAGCGTAACGCCCAGCGCGGCAAGGCAATCTTCGCTCAACCCGGTTTGCCAGAGATGATTTAGCGCAACTAATACCGTCGCCGCGTTCGAAGAACCCCCGCCGAGTCCTCCGCCCATGGGTAAACGCTTCTCTACGCCTAAATCCGCACCTGCGCCTGCAGGCAACGTGCCCAGTTTTTGCGCTTCGTGCATCAGCAAACGCGCAGCGCGCACTATCAGATTTTCATCGTCTGGCACACCTTCAACCGGCGTCAGAAGCTGAAGCACACCATCCTTGCGTGGTTCGATAGTGATAGTGTCGCCATAATCAAGAAACTGAAACAGCGTCTGTAGATTATGATAGCCGTCTGCCCGACGGCCGGTGATATACAAAAAAAGATTCAGTTTTGCGGGAGACGGCCAGCGGGTAATCATTATTTAACGATCCAGTTATCCATTTTCAGCTTGATGCGCTGGTCGCCTTCGCGCAGTTCCATATTAGATGGCAGGGCGGGCTGCACTTTGTCGTTGTAATCGCTGTAGACCACTTTCCAGGTTTTACCGTTCTGGGTGTAATTCACTTCGCTCAGGCGGTACTGGTTGTCGAGTTTATAGTCGGTCGCCTCGCCCGGCAGACCGAGCATCCACTGGCGCAGGCTGTTTAATGGAATAGGCATCCCTGTCAGGCGGCCAACCATATCTTCTGCGTCCTGCGCTTCATAATGTTTACCGTTGCGGTCGACCAGCTGCACTTTACCCGGCTGTGCGTTCAGCTCAAGTTCGGTGCTGCCAAGGGGATTGGTCAGTAATAAACGGTATCTGTCCGGCGCGGTTTGTTGCCAGTTAAAACGCGCGTATACCTTTTGGCTATCGGAGAGATAAGCGAAAGCACCACGCGTCTGGTATTGGGTGATTTTTTGCACTTGTTGCTGGTGTTGTAACCACTGCGGCGAGTCCGGGCTTTTGCCAGGACCGGTCGGTTGATTGATAGCGCACCCGGCCAGAACCAGGCTTGCGAGTGGCAGAAGGCGCATCAGACGGGCTTTAGGCGTAATCATAGCGGCAGTGAATCCTTAGAAATCATTATAGTGGTTAACCGTTTATGCTAGCGGTGCCCTGGCGGGGCGTCTACGGTCAAGTTGTCTTAAATCACAAATTGACCTGATACTCTGTAAGGGGTGACTCCCTTTTATTGACCGCGCGCATCCTGTATGATGCGCCAAGTCAATCCTTATCAACATCGGTATTATTCAGACCGCTCAATGACCCTGTTAGCACTAGGCATCAACCACAAAACTGCTCCGGTATCGCTGCGAGAACGCGTAACGTTTTCGCCGGACACGCTCGACCATGCTTTGGGCAGCCTGCTGGAACAGCCTATGGTACAGGGAGGCGTAGTGCTTTCTACGTGCAACCGTACCGAACTGTACCTTAGCGTCGAAGAGCAGGACAACCTGCATGAACAACTGGTGCGCTGGCTGTGCGACTACCACAACCTTAAAGAAGAGGAAGTGCGTAACAGCCTTTACTGGCATCACGATAACGACGCCGTAAGCCATTTAATGCGCGTTGCCAGCGGTCTGGATTCTCTGGTGCTCGGCGAGCCGCAAATTCTGGGCCAGGTCAAAAAAGCGTTCGCAGACTCGCAAAAAGGGCATTCGCGCTCCAGTGAACTGGAACGTATGTTCCAGAAATCTTTCTCGGTGGCGAAACGGGTTCGTACGGAAACGGATATCGGCGCCAGCGCCGTCTCGGTGGCGTTTGCCGCCTGTACGCTGGCGCGTCAGATCTTTGAATCCCTCTCCGGCGTAACCGTGCTGCTCGTTGGCGCTGGCGAAACTATTGAACTCGTCGCCCGTCATTTGCGCGAACACAACGTGCAAAAAATGATTATTGCCAACCGTACCCGTGAGCGAGCGCAGGCGCTGGCCGATGAGGTCGGGGCGGAGGTTATTGGCCTTGGCGATATCGATAGCCGCCTGAAAGATGCAGATATTATTATCAGCTCCACCGCCAGCCCGCTGCCGATCATCGGAAAAGGACTGGTAGAGCGCGCCCTGAAAGCGCGTCGTAACCAGCCTATGCTGCTGGTGGATATTGCCGTTCCGCGCGATGTTGAGCCGGAAGTAGGCAAACTCGCCAACGCTTATCTCTACAGCGTGGACGATCTGCAGGCCATCATTCAGAGCAACCTCGCGCAGCGCAAAGCCGCAGCGGTAGAGGCTGAAACCATTGTGGCGCAGGAGTGCAGCGAATTTATGGCCTGGATGCGCGCCCAAAGCGCAACCGAAACTATCCGCGAGTATCGCAGCCAGGCGGAGCTTATTCGCGACGATCTGGCTGGCAAAGCCCTCGCCGCGCTTTCTCAGGGCGCTGACGCCGAAACCGTTCTTCAGGATCTGGCCTGGAAATTAACCAATCGCCTGATCCACGCTCCAACCAAATCGCTTACGCAGGCTGCCCGTGACGGGGATGACGAACGCCTGCAGATTCTGCGCAACAGCCTCGGGCTGGATTAGCACAACAACTCTTATTACAAGGTGATACACCACCCATGAAGCCTTCTATTGTTGCCAAACTGGAAGCCTTGCAGGAGCGCCATGAAGAAGTTCAGGCCCTGCTTGGCGACGCGACCACTATCGCCGATCAGGATCGTTTTCGCGCGCTTTCCCGCGAATATGCTCAACTGAGCGATGTCTCGCGCTGTTTCCTGCAGTGGCGCCAGGTCCAGGAAGATATTGAAACCGCACAGAGCATGCTCGACGATCCGGAAATGCGCGAAATGGCGCAGGAAGAGCTGAATCAGGCAAAAAGCGACAGTGAAGAATTAGAACAGCAGCTACAGGTTCTGCTACTGCCTAAAGATCCGGATGACGAACGCAACGCCTTCGTTGAGGTACGCGCAGGGACAGGCGGCGACGAAGCGGCGCTGTTTGCCGGTGATTTGTTCCGCATGTACAGCCGCTATGCCGAATCCCGCCGCTGGAAGGTTGAAATCATGAGCGCCAACGAAGGCGAGCATGGCGGTTATAAAGAAGTGATTGCCAAAATTAGCGGCGACGGCGTCTATGGCCGCCTGAAGTTCGAGTCCGGCGGCCACCGCGTGCAGCGCGTCCCGGCGACTGAATCTCAGGGCCGCATTCACACCTCAGCCTGTACCGTAGCGGTGATGCCGGAAATCCCGGAAGCAGAGCTGCCGGATATCAACCCTGGCGATTTGCGTATCGACACCTTCCGCTCCTCCGGCGCGGGCGGTCAGCACGTTAACACCACCGACTCGGCTATTCGTATTACCCACCTGCCAACCGGCATCGTGGTGGAGTGCCAGGATGAGCGTTCGCAGCATAAAAACAAAGCGAAGGCGTTATCCGTACTGGGCTCCCGTATTCGTGCGGCTGAAATGGCGAAGCGCCAGCAGGAAGAGGCGTCTACTCGTCGCAACCTGCTGGGCAGCGGCGACCGTTCGGACCGTAACCGTACCTACAATTTCCCGCAGGGTCGCGTCACCGATCACCGTATCAACATTACGCTGTATCGCCTGGACGAAGTCATGGAAGGCAAGATAGACGGGTTGATTGAGCCTATCGTGCAGGAATACCAGGCCGACCAGCTGGCGGCGCTGTCCGAGCAGGATTAATGGATTTTCAGCGCTGGTTACAGCAGGGGATAGCCCGACTTCACGAGAGCGAAAGTCCGCGTCGCGATGCGGAGATCCTGCTGGAGTTTGTCACGGGTTTTGCGCGCACTTTTATCCTCGCGTTTGGTGAAACTGAACTTACGCCGCAGCAGTTGCAGCAGGCAGAAGAGCTGCTGGCTCGCCGTGTGCGCGGTGAGCCGATTGCGCATCTTGTTGGCGAGCGTGAATTCTGGTCGCTGCCGCTGCGCGTCTCGCCGGTAACGCTCATTCCGCGTCCCGATACCGAATGCCTGGTAGAACAGGCGTTGGCGCGCATGCCTGCCACGCCGTGTTCCGTGCTGGATTTAGGCACCGGGACGGGCGCTATCGCGCTGGCTATTGCAAGCGAGCGCCCGGACTGCGAAATTACCGCGCTGGATCTTATCCCTGAAGCCGTAGAGCTTGCCCGCGGTAATGCCGATCGGCTTGGCATTACTAACGTCAGGGTCTTGCAAAGTCACTGGTTTAGTGCGCTCAATACTCAGCGGTTTTCGCTTATAGTCAGCAATCCGCCTTATATTGACTGCGACGATCCGCACCTGGCCCAGGGCGATGTGCGTTTTGAACCGCTGAGCGCGCTGGTTGCTGATAATGCCGGGCTGGCGGATATACGCACGCTGACTGAAACGGCGGGGCGGTTTCTTGAACCCGGCGGCTGGTTGCTTCTGGAGCACGGCTGGCAGCAGGCACAGCAGGTGCAGCAGCTGTTCGCCGCAGCCGGTTTTAGCGAGGTTCAGACCTGTCGGGATTACGGCGGCAACGATCGCCTGACCTTGGGATGCTATTTCTAACGATAAGGAACGCAACGGTTGGCAACTTACTTTGCAGTCAAACACTTGCATATTTTGACAGTCTTCATTTCCGTGAGTCTGTTTATTTTACGCTACTGGTGGCAGTACCGTGATTCTGCCCTGTCGCACAAGCGCTGGGTACGTATTGTACCGCATGTGAACGACACCCTCCTGTTGGGCAGCGGCATTGCACTGGTGATGATTACGCACTTCTATCCGTTTACGCCGCAGGGCGCATGGCTGACGGAAAAACTATTTGGCGTTATCATCTACATCGTTTTGGGTTTTATCGTGCTGGGCCGACGCCCGCGCAGCCAACAGGTACGGTGGTTTGCCTTTCTGTTGGCGCTGGTGGTGCTCTACATCATCGTTAAACTCGCCACCACAAAAATACCGTTATTGGGGTTTGTATGAGGTCGTTAGCCGATTTCGAATTTAATCAGGCACCGCTGTGCGAAGGGATGATCTTAGTCTCGCAGCTGATACGCGAAGATTTTCCGGAAGCGGAAGTGCGCGCGCAACTTGAACGACTGGTCAGTCAGGCCCGTGAAGATATCTGTGAAGCCGATTGTTCCGATCGGCAGCTGGAGAAGCTTCTTGAGCTGTTTTACGGCGAATGGGGATTTAAAGATGCCGGCGGCGTCTATCGTCTGTCGGACGCCCTGTGGCTGGATAACGTGCTGAAAAAACGCCAGGGCAGCGCAGTCTCCCTGGGGGCTATTTTATTGTGGGTTGCCGAACGTCTGGATATTCCTTTAATGCCGGTCATCTTCCCAACGCAGCTTATTCTGCGCGGCGACTGGATGGACGGGGAAATGTGGCTCATTAACCCATTTAACGGCGACACGCTCGACGAGCACACGCTCGACGTGTGGCTGAAGGGCAATATCAACCCCACCGCCGAGCTTTTTGAAGAGGACCTTGATGAATCTGACAATGCCGAGGTTATCCGCAAACTGCTGGACACGCTTAAATCCGCGTTGATGGAAGAGCGGCAGATGGAACTGGCATTACGCGCCAGCGAAGCCCTGCTCCAGTTCAACCCGGAAGATCCGTACGAAATCCGCGATCG
>DALYUA010000028.1:0-2107 GCA_031993245.1 Buttiauxella sp.
AGGCTCTGGTTTCTGATACCAGCATTCCGAGGTTCGAATCCTCGTACCCCAGCCATAAAAAAGACGTTTGCATTTGTGAACGCACCCCGTTGGGGTATCGCCAAGCGGTAAGGCTCTGGTTTCTGATACCAGCATTCCGAGGTTCGAATCCTCGTACCCCAGCCATAAAAAAGACGTTTGCATTTGTGAACGCACCCCGTTGGGGTATCGCCAAGCGGTAAGGCTCTGGTTTCTGATACCAGCATTCCGAGGTTCGAATCCTCGTACCCCAGCCACTATAAAAAAGCTCGCTCCGGCGAGCTTTTTGCTTTTCCGCATTCAGCTATCTGAAAAGGCGGTTTCCCGCCTGCTAATCATAAGCCGAGCGCATACTTAAGCGCCTGGCGTTTCAACACGCCGCCGCGCTCGGCGGCCATCAGGCCCAGATTACGCATCACGCGCAACGGCGCAAGATTATTACTAAAGCCTGCATAAAACAGATCCATGCCGCTTTGCATAATAAAGTTATCCATCTGGCGACGGGTCTGATAGCGTTTCAGAATGGGGGCATCAGCCCAGTTTTCACCGAAGTTTCGCGCGTTAATCATCACGTCAAGCAATGCGTCTACGTCGCGATAGCCCAGGTTTACCCCCTGCCCCGCCAGCGGGTGAATGGTATGCGCGGCATCGCCAATCAGCGCCAGGCCTTGTTGCGTATACCGCAGCGCATGCCGACGAGTCAGCGGAAATGCCCCGCAGGCAACCGGCGTCACCGCACCCAGTCTTTGCGGAAACGTTGCGGCAATGGCTTTCGCCAGCTGCGGCATCGTCATTGCTTTTAACTGGTGGATACGCGCCGGGGTGTCATACCACACCAGCGAAGCCCAGTTATCAAATAGCGGTAAAAACGCATGCGGCCCTGTCGGCGTAAAGTGCTGCCAGGTGCTGTCGCCGGGCGCATCTTCGCACTGAACGCTGATCAGCATGCAGGACTGGCGGTAATCCCAGGCGTGAATGCCAATCCCGGCCCACTGGCGGACCTTTGAATTCGCGCCGTCTGCGCCAATCACCATCGGCACGGTTAATTCTTCACTCTCCGCAAAGCTCAGCGTCCAGCGCCCTGCTTTACTTTGCATATGCGTCAACTGCACCGGGCATTTCAGCGTGATATTTGGATGAGCTTCCAGCGCTTTCCACAGGGCAATCTGTAAAACCTGGTTTTCCACCATATAACCCAGCTCAGGTAAACCAAGCTCCGAGGCGGTAAAGGAAACGTGTGCGCTTTCCCACTCCCAGGTTTCCAACTGGCGATAAGCATGGCTGCGCATAGAACGAATCGCATCCCATACGCCTAACGATTTAAGCAGGGCTACCGAGGCGCTGCTTATTGCGGAGATACGCACCTCGGGCTGGCTGTTACTCTCAAACTCCGTCGGCGCCTGATGCTCGATAACTGTTACCTGAAAGCCATTTTGTGCAAGCCCGAGCGCTGCCGCCGCACCGACCATTCCCCCGCCGACAACCGCGACGTCGATTGGTTGATTTGCCATGGTTATCCCGTCCTTAATTTGTCTGAGCTAATTCTACCGGATTTTTACGCGAGTTACGCAGGCTGGTCACATCTCCCGCAAAGCATTACAATACGCGCCCAAGATTTCGGGCTTAACTGAGCAATGGCAAAGTCGATGACAAAAAAACTCCATATTAAAACCTGGGGCTGTCAGATGAATGAATATGATTCATCGAAGATGGCCGATTTGCTGAACAGCACCCATGGCTATGTCCTGACGGATGAGCCAAAAGAAGCGGACGTGCTGCTGCTAAACACCTGCTCTATTCGTGAAAAAGCCCAGGAAAAAGTATTCCACCTGTTAGGCCGCTGGAAGCTGTTAAAGCGAAAGCATCCTGACCTTATTATCGGCGTTGGTGGCTGCGTTGCTTCCCGGGAAGGCAAGCTTATTCGTCAACGCGCTCCTTATGTCGATATCGTTTTCGGGCCGCAGACGCTGCATCGTCTGCCTGAGATGATCAACAAAGTGCGTGGCACCCGTAGCCCGATTGTTGACGTCAGCTTCCCGGAAATCGAAAAATTTGACCGTCTTCCGGAACCGCGCGCCGATGGCCCGAC
>DALYUA010000028.1:2117-15206 GCA_031993245.1 Buttiauxella sp.
AGAAGTCAGCCGTCCATGCGATGACATCCTGTTTGAAATCGCACAGCTCGCGGCGCAGGGCGTTCGCGAAATCCATCTGCTGGGTCAGAACGTGAATGCGTACCGTGGCGCGGCTTATGACGGTGGTATTTGTTCATTTGCTGAACTTCTGCGTCTGGTCGCGGCGATTGACGGCGTCGACCGCATTCGCTTCACCACCAGCCACCCGATTGAGTTTACGGACGATATCATCGACGTCTACCGTGATACGCCGGAGCTGGTAAGCTTCCTGCACCTGCCGATTCAAAGCGGTGCGGACCGGGTGCTGAACCTGATGGGCCGTACCCACACGGCGCTGGAATATAAAGCTATTATTCGCAAGCTGCGCGCGGCACGTCCGGATATTCAAATTAGCTCGGACTTCATTGTAGGTTTCCCTGGCGAAACGCAGCAGGACTTCGAGCAAACCATGAAGGTTATCGCGGATGTGAACTTTGATGTGAGCTACAGCTTTATCTTCTCTGCCCGTCCGGGCACGCCTGCGGCAGATATGGTCGATGACGTGCCGGAAGAAGAGAAAAAGCAGCGCCTGTATATTCTGCAGGATCGCATTAACCAGCAGGCAATGGAGTGGAGCCGTAAGATGGTCGGCACCACGCAGCGCATTCTGGTGGAAGGCACGTCACGCAGGAGCATTATGGAGCTGACCGGACGCTCCGAAAACAATCGCGGAGTAAATTTTGAAGGTACTCCGGATATGATCGGTAAATTTGTTGATGTAGAGATTACTGAAGTTGCTACCAACAACTCCCTGCGCGGCAAAGTGGTGCGCGTTGAGGAAGAGATGGGCCTGCGCGTGGCGGAAACGCCAGAATCAGTCATCGCACGTACCCGCAAAGAGAACGACATCGGCGTAGGTCTTTATCAGCCGTAATTCCGCCCTGCTTTGCCCATCGGTTCGCTAACGCCGTGCACCGATGGGCGTTTTCATTGTTTGCACTTGCATTCTGAATCCGCCACCCAAATATCAGCCCCGAGGCTTGCGCCATCAACCGTCCCCGTAAATAATCTCTTTATGGCCTGATGAGAGCAGGCAAAGCGTGACAATTATTACTGACAACCGGCCCCGAGTGACCCAGAGGATAAGTTTGAATATCGAAACACGTGAAATGACGCTGGAACCTGCGGACAACGTCCGTTTACTAAGCCTGTGCGGCCCGTTTGATGACAACATCAAACAACTCGAACGCCGGCTGGGCATCGAAATCAACCGTCGTGACAACCACTTCAAGCTCACGGGGCGTGCATTACTGGTGAATGCCGCCGCCGATATCCTGCGTAATCTTTATGTTGATACTGCGCCTGTGCGTGGCGAAACTCAGGATATCGATCCGGAACAAATTCACCTTGCGATTAAAGAAATCCGCGTGCTGGAACAGTCGGCAGAACACGTGCCGGAATACGGTAAAGCGGTCAACATCAAGACCCGCCGAGGCGTCATTAAACCCCGCACGCCAAACCAGGCACAGTACATCGCCAACGTGCTGGATCACGATATTACCTTTGGTATCGGCCCTGCCGGTACCGGTAAAACTTACCTTGCGGTAGCAGCCGCTGTGGATGCGCTGGAACGTCAGGATATCAGGCGTATCCTGTTGACCCGTCCGGCAGTTGAAGCAGGCGAAAAACTCGGCTTCCTGCCGGGCGACCTGAGCCAGAAAGTGGATCCCTACCTGCGTCCGCTTTACGACGCCCTGTTCGAAATGCTCGGCTTCGAACGCGTTGAAAAACTAATGGAGCGCAACGTTATCGAAGTGGCACCGCTGGCCTACATGCGCGGCCGTACCCTGAATGATGCCTTTATCATTCTGGATGAAAGCCAGAACACCACCATCGAACAGATGAAAATGTTCCTGACGCGCATCGGCTTCAACTCCAAAGCGGTGATCACCGGCGACGTTACGCAGATTGACCTGCCGCGGAATATGAAATCGGGTTTGCGCCATGCCATCGACGTGCTGGCGGAGGTCGATGAAATCAGCTTCAACTTCCTGAACAGCGAAGATGTCGTGCGTCATCCCGTGGTCGCCCGCATCGTCAATGCTTATGAAGCATGGGAAAATGCAGAGCAAACCCGTAAAGATGAGCTGGCCGCTGAACGCAAACGTGAAGCGATGGCGATTAATTCCGCCGCTCAGGAGAGCAAATGAGTCAGGTGATTCTGGATTTACAGCTCGCCTGTGAAAATGCCGCAGGTTTACCCACTGAAGCGCAGTTTCAGGCCTGGCTTGATGCGGTTATTCCTCAGTTTCAGGAAGAGTCAGAAGTGACGATTCGTCTGGTCGATGACGCGGAAAGCCACGAACTGAATCTGACTTATCGCGGCAAAGATAAATCCACCAACGTACTCTCTTTCCCGTTCGAAGCTCCACCAGGCATTGAACTGCCGCTGCTTGGCGATCTCATTATCTGCCGTCAGGTCGTGGAAAAAGAGGCGCAGGAGCAGGATAAACCGCTGGACGCGCACTGGGCGCATATGGTTATCCACGGCAGCCTGCATCTGCTCGGTTACGATCATATTGAAGATGAAGAAGCCGAAGAGATGGAATCCCTGGAAACAGAGATAATGCTTGCTCTTGGGTATGCCGATCCGTACATTGCCGAGAAAGACTAGTCGCCGCCGTCAACGATGACCGCGGCGCAACAGGTGCAGGTAGCGACCCATCCTACTGCCTGCTATCTATCCATAATCGAGGGGCCAAAAACCTAACGCCATGAGCGACGACAATTCACAAAACAGTGACACGCCTGCCAGTAAAAAGGGATTCTTTTCCCTGATTCTCAACCAGCTATTTCACGGTGAGCCAAAAAACCGTGACGATCTGCTAGAGCTCATCCGTGATTCAGAGCAAAACGATCTTATCGATCAGGACACCCGCGACATGCTCGAAGGCGTCATGGATATCGCCGACCAACGCGTCCGCGACATCATGATCCCGCGCTCGCAAATGGTGACGCTCAAACACAACCAGACGCTGGACGAATGCCTCGATGTCATTATCGAATCGGCGCATTCCCGCTTCCCGGTGATAAGCGAAGACAAAGATCATATCGAAGGGATTTTGATGGCTAAGGATTTGCTGCCGTTTATGCGCAGCGATACCGAGCCGTTTAGCATGGAAAAAGTGTTACGTCAGTGCGTAGTTGTGCCTGAAAGCAAGCGTGTAGACCGCATGCTGAAAGAGTTTCGTCAGCAACGCTATCACATGGCGATTGTGATTGATGAATTTGGCGGCGTCTCCGGCCTCGTCACCATTGAAGATATTCTCGAACTGATCGTCGGGGAAATCGAAGATGAGTACGACGATGAAGAAGACAACGATTTCCGCCAGCTCAGCCGCCACACCTGGACGGCAAGGGCTCTGGCCTCTATCGAAGATTTTAACGATACCTTTAACACCCATTTTAACGACGATGAAGTGGATACGATTGGCGGTCTGGTTATGCAGGCGTTTGGGCATCTGCCCGCCCGCGGCGAAACCATTGAAATAGATGGTTACCAGTTCAAGGTCGCCATGGCCGACAGCCGCCGTATCATTCAGGTTCACGTCAGAATTCCGGACGATTCGCCACAACCGAAACTGGAAGAATAATTTAAAGATGGCAATTGCTTTATTACTACAGCGCCAGCGCGTGCGTCTGCTGCTGGCGCTGCTTTTTGGCGCCTGCGGGACGCTGGCTTTTTCTCCGTATGATTTCTGGCCTGCCGCTATTGTCTCACTGGCTGGTCTGCAGGGGCTGACCCTCAACCGTCGCGCCATTCAAAGCGCCTGGATCGGCTTCTTTTGGGGTCTTGGCCTGTTTGGCAGCGGCATTAACTGGGTTTACGTCAGCATCGCGCAGTTTGGCGGTATGCCGGGACCGGTTAATGTCTTCCTCGTGATACTCCTCGCCGCTTACCTGTCGCTTTATACCGGCCTGTTCGCGGGTTTACTGAGCAAGCTGTGGCCAAAAACAACCTGGTGGCGTGTGGCAATTGCCGCCCCGATGCTATGGCAGTGCACCGAGTTCCTGCGAGGCTGGGTACTGACGGGCTTCCCCTGGTTGCAGTTCGGCTACAGCCAGATTGATGGCCCGCTCAAAGGCATAGCGCCGGTTCTTGGGGTAGAAGCCGTTACCTTCCTGCTGATGATCATAAGCGGCCTGCTTGCCTACGCCCTGCATCAACGCAACTGGCGCCCGGCGATTATTGCGGCTGCCCTGCTGCTGGTATCATGGCCGCTGCGTTCTGTTCAGTGGTTTCAGCCCGAGAAATCACGCGCCGTTGATATTGCTATGGTTCAGGGAGATATTCCGCAGTCCCTGAAATGGGATGAAGACCAGCTCATTAACACGCTGAAAATCTATCTCGATAAAACCCAGCCGCAAATGGGCAAAGCCCGGCTGATTATCTGGCCTGAATCAGCGATTCCCGATCTTGAAATTAACCAGCAGCGGTTCCTGACCATGATGGACGATCTGCTGCGCGCTAAGCACAGCGCGATGATTACCGGTATCGTGGACGCCCGACTTAATAAGCAAAACCGGTACGACACCTACAACACCATCATCACGCTGGGTGAAGGTAACCCGTACAGCTACAACAGCGCGGATCGTTATAATAAGAACCATCTCGTCCCCTTTGGCGAGTTTGTTCCGCTGGAATCCATCCTGCGCCCGCTTGCGCCATTCTTTGACCTGCCGATGTCCTCCTTTAGCCGCGGGCCTTATTTGCAGCCTCAGCTACAGGCCAACGGTATTAAACTGACGGCAGCCATCTGCTATGAAATTATTCTTGGCGAGCAGGTGCGGGACAACTTCCGCCCGGACACCGATTTCCTGCTCACCATCTCCAACGATGCGTGGTTCGGCAAGTCGATTGGCCCGTGGCAGCACTTCCAGATGGCACGCATGCGTTCGCTGGAACTAGGCCGCCCGCTGCTGCGCAGCACTAATAACGGCGTAACGGCCGTCATTAACGCCAGCGGCGACGTTGAAGCGATGATCCCGCAGTTCACCCGTGAAGTGCTTGAGGCAAAAGTCACCCCAACCACGGGCCTCACGCCTTACGCCCGCTTCGGCAACTGGCCGCTGTGGATTATCACGCTGCTCTTCGGGTTTAGCGCCATACTGATTAGCTTACGCAGCCGCAAGAAGTTGTAATTCCTCTGTTCAAGGCCAGCAAATCTGCTGGCCTTTTTTATTTCTGGCACATCAATTGCTTTGTATTCATTGAAAATAAAGATGAACGGCGAAGTGTCGGCAAAGCGCCAGTTAACGCTGCACCATTTTATATCGCCGCAAGCACCACTCTGGTGCAATGGCCTATTTTTGCCTTTAAACGGTGCGGCGCACTTCGCAAAAATAAACATCTGCATAGCAATAACTTTACATTCAGCTACGTTAAATGTTAACAAAAGGCGAAGATTCGCCCGTTTTTATCATTACACAACAACAAAACACAACGCTCACATCGTGTATCAGTGCCGTTCGTGGCACGAAGATTAAGGAGTTGGAAATGCAATTGAGAAAATTTGCCGCAGCAATGTTAGTTATGGGAATGAGTGCTGGGATCGCGCACGCAGAAGATGCTAAACCTGCCGCAGCGCCAGCGGGCGACGCACAACAAAGCACGCTGGATAAAATTAAAGCTAACGGCGTGATTGTCGTCGGCCATCGCGAATCTTCCGTGCCGTTCTCTTACTACGATAACCAGCAAAAAGTCGTCGGCTATTCCCAGGACTACTCCAACGCCATTGTTGAAGCCGTCAAGAAACAGCTCAACAAACCAGATTTGCAGGTTAAGCTAATCCCAATCACCTCGCAAAACCGTATTCCATTGCTGCAAAACGGCACCTTCGATTTTGAGTGCGGTTCCACCACTAACAACCTGGAACGCCAGAAGCAAGCCTCCTTCTCAGACACCATTTTCGTTGTCGGCACTCGCCTGCTGGTGAAAAAAGGCGGCCCGATTAAAGACTTCGCTGACCTGAAAGGCAAAGCGGTTGTCGTTACCTCCGGGACAACTTCCGAAGTTCTGCTGCATAAGCTGAATGAAGAGAAGAAAATGGATATGCGCATTATCAGCGCCAAAGATCACGGCGACTCCTTCCGTACGCTGGAAAGCGGCCGTGCGGTGGCCTTTATGATGGATGACGCCCTGCTCGCCGGCGAACGCGCGAAAG
Source organism: Buttiauxella sp. (assembly GCA_031993245.1). Taxonomy (GTDB): domain Bacteria; phylum Pseudomonadota; class Gammaproteobacteria; order Enterobacterales; family Enterobacteriaceae; genus Dryocola. The sequence continues at coordinate 8,321 of DALYUA010000028.1, forward strand.
CGAAAAAACAGGATAACTGGGAAATCGTTGGCACGCCTCAGTCTCGTGAAGCCTACGGCTGTATGCTGCGTAAAAACGATCCTGAATTTAAAAAGCTGATGGACGACACCATTGCGAAAGTACAGACCTCCGGCGAAGCAGCCAAATGGTTTGATAAATGGTTTATGAATCCGATCCCACCGAAAAACATCAATATGAACTTCGCCCTGTCTGATGATATGAAGGCGCTGTTCAAAGAACCAAACGATAAAGCACTTAACTAATTAGAACTAAAGGGTCAGGGTGACCTGCCCTCCCGATTGACGAACTGAAGCCCGGACAGACTATGCGTCGGATGGTCGTTCCCCATCCGGCGTGAAAGTACCTGATAAACCCAGGCAAAGACCTGAAAAGGTACTGGCTTCTCATCAATCTTCGAGGGTAGCGCTGCTACCCTCACTTACTGATGAATATCCAAAAACGTGGTTTTGGGATATTCGGGGTAAACCAGATGACAGCATGCTTTGTTTTTAATCGTTCTGCTTTCAGAGCCTTTAATCGCGAAGCTCTTTGTCAATGGTCTTAGGGTAGCGCTGCTACCCTCATTTTTTCGGAGTCGTTTATGTCTATAGACTGGAACTGGGGAATCTTTTTACAGCCCGCCCCGTTCGGCAACACCACCTATCTGGGCTGGATCTGGAATGGCTTCCAGGTCACCGTCGCCCTTTCCATCACCGCATGGATCATCGCATTTCTCGTCGGTTCGCTTTTTGGCATTCTCCGCACCGTTCCTAATCGCTGGCTTTCGGGCCTGGGCACGCTTTACGTTGAACTATTCCGTAATGTGCCGCTGATCGTGCAGTTCTTCACGTGGTACTTAGTCGTGCCGGAACTGCTGCCTGAAAACCTTGGCATGTGGTTTAAAGCCGAGCTGGATCCGAACGTACAGTTCTTCCTGTCTTCGATGATTTGTCTTGGCCTGTTCACCGCCGCACGCGTCTGTGAGCAAGTGCGTGCTGCAATCCAGTCGTTACCGCGCGGGCAGAAAAACGCGGCTCTGGCAATGGGTCTGACGCTGCCGCAGGCATATCGCTATGTTCTGCTGCCGAATGCGTATCGCGTGATCGTGCCGCCAATGACCTCTGAAATGATGAACCTGGTGAAAAACTCAGCCATCGCTTCGACCATCGGCCTGGTCGATATGGCGGCCCAGGCCGGGAAGCTGCTGGATTATTCAGCCCATGCTTATGAATCTTTTACGGCAATCACGCTCGCCTACGTGCTGATTAACGCCGTCATTATGCTGGTGATGTATGTGGTGGAACGTAAGGTTCGCCTGCCTGGCAATATGGGAGGCAAATAATGTACGAGTTTGACTGGAGTTCCATTCTTCCGGCCATGCCTTACCTGATGCAGGGGTTGATTATCACCCTGAAAATCACCGTAACCGCCGTGGTCATCGGTATCGTATGGGGCACGCTGCTTGCCGTCATGCGTCTTTCAAGTTTTAAACCTGTCGCCTGGTTTGCCAGCGCTTACGTTAACGTTTTCCGCTCCGTGCCGCTGGTGATGGTGCTGCTGTGGTTCTATCTGGTGGTGCCCGGCTTCCTGCAAAAAGTGCTGGGGCTGTCGCCGCAGACCGATATTCGCCTGATATCGGCGATGGTAGCCTTCTCGATGTTCGAAGCGGCTTACTATTCGGAGATTATTCGGGCCGGTATCCAGAGCGTTTCTCGTGGGCAGTCTAACGCCGCGCTGGCGTTAGGCATGACGCACTGGCAGTCAATGAAATTAATCATTCTGCCGCAGGCGTTCCGCGCCATGGTGCCATTGCTGTTAACCCAGGGCATCGTGCTGTTCCAGGATACCTCGCTGGTTTATGTTTTAAGCCTCGCCGACTTCTTCCGCACCGCCTCCACTATTGGCGAACGTGACGGGACCCAGGTAGAAATGATCCTGTTTGCCGGTATGGTCTATTTTGTTATCAGTCTTAGTGCCTCGCTGTTGGTCAGCTACTTGAAGAAAAGGACAGTGCAATGATTTCCCTGAAAAATGTTTCTAAATGGTATGGTCACTTTCAGGTGCTAACCGACTGCTCAACGAGCGTTAAAAAAGGCGAAGTGGTAGTGGTTTGCGGGCCTTCTGGCTCAGGTAAATCGACATTAATTAAGACCGTTAACGGGCTTGAGCCGGTGCAAAAAGGCGAGATAGTGGTTAATGGTACGCAGGTGAACAGTAAAAAAACGAATCTTGCCGAGCTGCGTTCCCACGTCGGCATGGTGTTCCAGCATTTCGAACTGTTCCCTCACCTGTCGATTATTGAGAATCTGACGCTGGCGCAGGTCAAGGTCCTTAAGCGCAATAAAGCAGAGTCGCGTAAAAAAGGCCTTAAGCTGCTTGAGCGTGTCGGCCTGACGGCCCATGCCGATAAATACCCGGCTCAGCTCTCTGGCGGTCAACAGCAGCGTGTGGCTATCGCGCGTGCGCTGTGCATGGACCCTGTAGCTATGCTTTTTGACGAACCTACATCGGCGCTAGATCCGGAAATGATCAACGAAGTGCTGGACGTTATGGTCGAACTGGCGCAGGAAGGGATGACAATGATGGTGGTGACCCACGAAATGGGCTTTGCTCGCAAGGTGGCAAACCGCGTTATCTTTATGGACGAAGGCAAAATCGTCGAGGATTCGAATAAAGAGGACTTCTTTAACAATCCGCAGTCCGAGCGCGCCAAAGACTTCCTGGCGAAGATTTTGCACTAAAAAGAAAGCGCCTTCTGCAAAGCAGGCCCTGCGATTACCGACAAGGTTCTCTGATATTAAAAGTAACTTGCCGGTACTTATAAAATCATAGAATTATGCTTCTGGTTTGCCCCAAACACCCGAAAACCACGCTTTCCGGGTGTTTGTCATCAATGGCTTTCTGCAAAGCAGGCCCTTTGACCTTAAGGCTCAAAAGGCCGACGGTGAAACTGGTTGTGCCCGCATTTTGGGCACACTGGCAGCACATCTGGCGTATAGATAGCCAGATGAAAATGACAGTTCTCACAAACCAGATTTCCTAACCCGACAACTTCACCGCTGTGGTAAACGCCGTGATGGTTAAGATCCTGGAAAACCTCCCGCCACTCTAACTGCGTTTTATCCGTAATATCCGCCAGCTCCTGCCAGAGGCTCTCTTTAATCACGCGCATAAAGACGCTATCGGTGAACTCATCCTGGCTTTCGTTATAGCTGCGGGCAAACTCTTCTAAGTCGCGTCGGACCGCACGTGTCACTTCATCAACTTCAGTCCGGGTCAACTCCCCGGTATCGTTCATGCGTTTGCGTGCGCTGGCGACCAGTACATCAATATCGCGTTCCCCATTGCGTAATCGTTCGGTGAGCGAGGTCACCAGTTCACGGTAAAATTGAGCAACCTTGTTCATCTTCTGTCTGCCTCCTTGAAGAGATTCCGGCATTCATGGTTATGTAACCTGCTCTAATAGTAGACCTTAATCGGATATCCCTTTGTCAGATCGTCCACAGGCAGCGTAAAAAAACCGCAAACGAGAAAAGGGCGCGAGGGGCGTCGAAAGGCTGTTTTGCCGCTGTCTTATCAGCTATGCTATGCGGATCTGAAACCTAATACGTTACAGGCTACAACTTGTAGCTGTCTTTCATTACAGGACCACTGGCCGCCATGCAAGAGCAATACCGCCCGGAAGAGATAGAATCCAACGTACAGCTTCACTGGCAAGAGAAGCGTACCTTTGAAGTCACCGAAGACGAAGGCAAAGAGAAGTACTACTGCCTGTCAATGCTCCCCTATCCTTCTGGCCGACTACATATGGGCCATGTCCGCAACTACACCATTGGCGACGTTATCGCGCGCTACCAGCGTATGCTGGGTAAAAACGTTCTGCAGCCCATCGGCTGGGATGCGTTCGGTCTGCCTGCAGAAGGTGCCGCGGTAAAAAACAATACCGCGCCTGCGCCATGGACGTATGACAACATCAACTACATGAAGAACCAGCTCAAAACGCTGGGCTTCGGCTACGACTGGAGCCGTGAGCTGGCAACCTGCACCCCGGAATACTACCGTTGGGAGCAGCAGTTCTTCACCCAGCTGTATAACAAGGGGCTGGTTTACAAGAAAACCTCCGCCGTTAACTGGTGCCCGAACGATCAGACCGTTCTTGCGAACGAACAGGTTATCGACGGCTGCTGCTGGCGCTGCGACACCAAAGTTGAGCGCAAAGAGATCCCACAGTGGTTTATCAAAATCACCGCTTACGCGGACGAACTGCTTAACGACCTGGATACGCTGGACCATTGGCCCGATCAGGTTAAAACCATGCAGCGCAACTGGATTGGCCGCTCCGAAGGTGTGGAAATCACTTTCGACGTGGAAAACAGCGCGGAAAAACTGACGGTTTACACCACCCGCCCGGACACCTTTATGGGCGTCACCTATCTGGCCGTTGCTGCGGGCCATCCGCTGGCTCAGCAGGCCGCTGCCAATAATCCGGCTCTGGCTGAATTTATCGAAGAATGCCGTAATACCAAAGTTGCTGAAGCAGAAATGGCAACCATGGAGAAAAAAGGCGTCTCTACCGGCATTAACGCTATTCATCCGCTGACCGGCGAAGCGGTTCCTGTCTGGGTCGCAAACTTCGTGCTGATGGAATACGGCACCGGTGCGGTAATGGCGGTTCCAGGCCACGACCAGCGCGACTGGGAATTTGCCACCAAATATGGCCTGCAGATCAAACCGGTTATCCTGAATGCAGACGGCAGCGAACCCGATCTGTCTGCGCAAGCCATGACTGAGAAAGGCGTGCTGTTCAACTCAGGCGAGTTCGACGGTCTGGACTTCCAGAGCGGGTTTAATGCCATCGCTGACAAACTGGCAGCAAAAGGGGTCGGCGAGCGTAAAGTTAACTACCGCCTGCGCGACTGGGGTGTTTCCCGTCAGCGTTACTGGGGTGCGCCAATCCCGATGGTTACGCTGGAAGACGGCACCGTGATGCCAACGCCAGAAGATCAGCTCCCGGTTATCCTGCCGGAAGACGTGGTGATGGACGGTATCACCAGCCCAATCAAAGCCGATCCTGAGTGGGCGAAAACCACCGTTGACGGCAAGCCTGCGCTGCGCGAAACCGACACCTTCGATACCTTTATGGAGTCTTCCTGGTACTACGCACGTTATACCAGCCCGCAGTACGATAAAGGCATGCTCGACTCTAAAGCGGCTAACTACTGGCTGCCGGTTGATATCTATATTGGCGGTATTGAACACGCCATTATGCACCTGCTCTATTTCCGCTTCTTCCACAAACTGATGCGCGACGCGGGCATGGTGACCTCAAACGAGCCGGCTAAACAGCTTCTGTGCCAGGGCATGGTGCTGGCTGACGCCTTCTATTACACCGGCGTAAACGGCGAGCGTAACTGGGTCTCTCCGGCAGAGGCTATCGTTGAGCGCGACGAGAAAGGCCGCATTATCAAAGCCTCTGACGCACAGGGCCACGAACTGGTCTATGCTGGCATGAGCAAAATGTCGAAGTCGAAAAACAACGGCATCGACCCGCAGGTGATGGTTGAACGCTACGGTGCGGATACCGTTCGCCTGTTTATGATGTTTGCCTCACCAGCAGATATGACGCTTGAGTGGCAGGAATCCGGCGTTGAAGGGGCTAACCGCTTCCTGAAACGTGTCTGGAGACTGGCTTACGAGCACACCAGCCATGGTGCTGCCCCTGCGCTGGATGTAGCGGCATTAAACGAAGATCAAAAAGCCCTGCGTCGCGACGTTCACAAAACCATCGCGAAAGTAACCGATGATATTGGTCGTCGTCAGACCTTCAATACCGCGATTGCCGCGATTATGGAACTGATGAACAAGCTGGCGAAGGCGCCGCAGGATGGCGACCAGGATCGCGCGTTGCTGCACGAAGCGCTGCTTGCCGTTGTGCGCATGCTTTATCCGTTTACGCCTCACGTCTGCTTCGATATGTGGCAGTCTCTGGGGGGTGAAGGCGATATTGATAACGCGCCTTGGCCGCAGGCTGATGAAAAAGCGATGGTGGAAGATTCTTTGCTGGTTGTCGTGCAGGTTAACGGCAAAGTGCGCGGCAAAATCACCGTCCCGGCGGATGCTACAGAGGCACAGGTCCGTGAACGCGCGAGCCAGGAACATCTGGTAGCGAAATATCTTGAGGGCGTAACCGTGCGTAAAGTGATTTACGTACCGGGTAAACTGCTGAACCTGGTTGTGGGCTAAGCGCAGGAGGAACCGTGCGACATCCCTTTGTCACTTTGTTAGTTACTTTGGCGGTGCTTCTCACCGCCGGGTGTGGTTTTCACCTGCGTGGCAGCACGCAGGTACCCACTCAGTTAAAGACCATGATCCTCAACTCCAGCGATCCTAACGGGCCGTTAACGCGTGAAATTCGCTCTCAGCTACGGCTGAACGGCGTGACCATCGTTGAGGATACAAAAACCGGCGTCCGCAATGATATTCCTTCGCTTCGTATACTGGGAGGCACCGTGGGTAAAGACACCGCGTCTATCTTCCAGAATGGCCGTACCGCGGAATATCAAATGGTGATGACCGTCAGGGCTCAGGTTTTAATTCCAGGCCATGACATCTACCCGATCAGCGCCAAAGTGTATAAGTCATTCTTTGATAACCCGCTGACCACGCTTGCGAAAGATGCCGAGCAGGATATGATCATTACAGAGATGTACGATAAAGCTGCTGAGCAGCTGATCCGTCAGCTGCCAAGCGTGCAAACGGCAGAGAAGCAGGAGAAGATAGCGGAAGCCAAAGCGGCCACGACCTCTTCCCGTGTCTCAACCACGCTGGGTAACTGATGTTAAAGCTGTACCCTGAACAGCTCCGCGCGCAGCTCAATGAAGGGCTG
>DALYUA010000029.1:0-15168 GCA_031993245.1 Buttiauxella sp.
AACTGATATGCCATCACTAGCCCGGATACCACGCCCATGCCAAAATTAACGGCAAAAATTTTTGACCAGAAATGGTAGAGCGAACGGTAAACAGGATTTTTTGATTTCAGCCATAGCCCTTCAAGTACCGCCAGATAGCTGGCAAGTCCGATGGTGATGGCGGGGAAAATAATGTGGAAGGAGATAGTAAACGCGAACTGAATCCTTGCCAGGTGAAAAGCATCTAAACCAAACATACATAACCTCACGGCGCATAAACGACCCGGCTATGGTAGTCCCTCGCCTCAGTCAGGGTCAGAAACAGAAAACGCTTATTTGACTATAACAGCTAATAAAAAAAGCGTAGTTTTAACCGGGTGATATAGTTACGGATAAGAGATTAATGAAAAAGTACCAACGGCTGGCGCAACAAATTATAGACCAGATAGCGCTGGGGGTTTGGTTGCCAGGGGATCGCCTGCCATCTTTGCGCGAACAGGTTGCCCACAGCGGGATGAGTTTTATGACCGTGGGGCACGCGTACCAGGTGCTGGAGAGCCAGGGAGTGATTGTGGCTCGTCCTCAGTCTGGCTATTACGTTGCGCCGCGTCCGGTTAGCCGCGCTACGCCTGCGCCGGTAAAAGTGATGCGCGACGAGTCCGTGGACATCAATACCTATATCTTTGAAGTTCTTCAGGCAAGCTGCGATGCCTCCGTAGTGCCGTTTGGCTCCGCGTTTCCCGATCCGCGCCTGTTCCCTTTGCAGCAGCTAAACCGATCGCTTGCCACGGTCAGCAAAACGGCTACGGCCATGAGCGTTATTGAAAACCTTCCGCCTGGCAACGAAGCCCTGCGCCACGCCATCGCTCGTCGCTATGCGCAGCAGGGGATGCAGGTTTCCCCCGATGAGATAGTTATCACCGCGGGCGCGCTGGAAGCGTTAAATCTCAGCCTGCAGGCCGTGACCGAGCCGGGCGACTGGGTAATAGTTGAAAACCCCTGTTTTTACGGCGCGCTTCAGGCGCTGGAAAGGCTGCGCCTCAAGGCGCTTTCGGTTGCGACCGATGCGGTAAACGGCATCGATCTTACGGCCCTGAAGCAAGCCCTGAACGATTATCCCGTTAAGGCGTGCTGGCTAATGACCAACAGCCAGAATCCCCTGGGCGTGACGCTGATGGCGGAGAAAAAACAGCAGCTTGTTTCGCTCCTGCAGGAACATAACGTCACGCTGATTGAGGATGACGTTTACAGCGAGCTCTATTATGGTCGCGAGCGTCCGTTGCCCGCCCGGGCCTGGGACGAGCAGGGGATGACGCTCCACTGCTCGTCGTTCTCAAAATGTCTCGTCGCGGGTTTTCGTATCGGTTGGGTAGCCGCAGGCAAACATGCCCGGCGCATTCAACAGCTACAGTTAATGAGCACGCTTTCCACCAGTTCGCCCATGCAGCTGGCGCTGGTGGATTATCTGGCGACCAAACGCTATGACACCCACCTGAAGCGCTTAAGAAGAATGTTGGCTGAACGCAAACAACAGGCGTGGCAGGCGCTGCATACGCTTTTGCCTGCGGAGGTAAAGATCCATCGCAGCGAAAGCGGCTATTTTTTATGGATTGAACTCCCGGACTATATGGATGCCAGCCTGCTCAGCGAACAGGCTATCGCGCATAAAATCAGTATCGCACCGGGAAAAATGTTTACCACCGGCCGCGCCTGGGATAACTGTTTTCGCCTGAATGCCTCATGGGCCTGGGGCGAAAGAGAGCAGCAGGCCGTGGTGACGTTGTCACGTTTAATCACGTCGCAGCGCAAAGGGTAAAGAGGGATCGCCGGATGCCGTCCGTTATTGCTTCTTCACCGCCAGCAAGACGGAAGAGGCCTTAATCAGCGCGGTTAAGCGGCAGCCGTTCTTCAGCGCCATTTCATCGGCGGCTTCGTTAGTGATAATGGCGGTTAGCTCAGTGCCGCCGTCAATAGAGACACTTACCGTGGTGTTTACCGTCCCCCTTAACAGGGAAAGTACCGAGCCCGGGAACTGGTTGCGCGCGGAAAATTGATAGCCGCAATCTTCGGTAGCCAGCGTGACCCAGGGAGCTTTGATCAACGCAATCACTTCCTTGCCGGGCTGCAAATCCAGCGCTTCGACGCTGTTGCGGGTCACAACGGCTATCAGTTTGCCGCCGCTGTTAAGTGCGATTTCTACTTCGTCGTTTACCGCGCCGTCGGTGATGTTGCTGACTTTGCCCGTTAACTGGTTGCGAGAAGAGATGGTCATAGTGCCTCCGGAAGATTAAAAAACCAGCCTTAAGCGTAGAACATCAGGATGTGATCTCAATCAGATTGCCATCCGGATCGGCAATGACGGCTTCGTAAAAACCATCGCCGGTCCAGCGAGCGGCATGAACCAGTGCGCCAGAGAGTTTGAGCGCTGCGGCCAGTTTGTCGACGGCTTCAACGGAACCCAGGCTGATAGCGATATGCGCCCAGCCGGTACGATTATCTTCGCGAGGCGGCTTATCAACCAGGCCTGGCAGCGTCATGAGTTCAAGCGCCGGGCCATTTTCCAGGGTGACGAAGCGCGAGATAAATCCCTCACGCCGTTTTGAATGATAAGCGTCACCCAGGGTAGCGTTAAAATGCTCACGCCAGAAATGAGCGGCACGATCCAGATCGTTGGTCCATAACGCGATATGAGCAACCTGCATTTTTCACCTCCATCCATATGAAATTTTTATAATTACCCAAAAGAGACCGCTTACAGAAGCGGCTTCTTTATACGCTGCCTACGCTTGAAAAACATCCCTTACGCTACCCTGGGCCAGCCAAATCTGCGAAGTGCCGCGGCCATTTTTACTGCGCGGTCTATCACAACCTGATGAAATTTACGTCTGCCGCCATGCTCGTCATATTGGCGCAGACTATTGTTTTTTTACGGGGATTTTTTTGCTTTCGCGCTTATATCCAGGCGCGCGCCGCCTTTATCTTTCAGACAGGAGTACCAGCAATGCGTACAAAACAGGCTCTGTGGACCCTTTCCTCCCTCTGTTTGACCGTGCTTTCAGCGCAGGCGGCGGGGCTTCCCACTCAGATTGGCGAAGGCGAAGGGCAGTTAGATATTATTGCCTGGCCGGGCTACATCGAACGGGGCGATACCGATAAACAGTATGACTGGGTGACCGGTTTTGAGAAAGAAACCGGCTGCAAAGTGAATGTCAAAACGGCGGCCACCTCCGATGAGATGGTGAGCCTGATGGCGAAGGGCGGCTACGATCTGGTGACGGCCTCAGGCGATGCGTCGCTGCGCCTCATCATGGGAAAACGCGTTCAGCCGGTTAACACAGCGCTTATCCCGAACTGGAAGGATGTCGATCCGCGTCTGGAGAAAGGCTCCTGGTTTAACGTCGATGGGAAAGTCTATGGCACGCCTTATCAGTGGGGGCCAAACCTGCTGATGTACAACACCAAAACGTTCCCGACGCCGCCGGATAGCTGGGGCGTGGTGTTTGTTAAACAAAATCTGCCGGACGGCAAAACTAACCAGGGCCGCGTGCAGGCCTATGATGGCCCGATTTATATCGCGGATGCGGCGCTTTACGTCAAGGCCACTCAGCCGCAGCTTGGCATCAAAGATCCCTATCAGCTTACCGAAGATCAATACCAGGCGGTGCTGAAAGTGCTGCGCGATCAGCATGCCCTGATCCATCGCTACTGGCACGATACCACCGTGCAGATGAGCGATTTCAAAAATGAGGGTGTAGTGGCTTCCAGCGCCTGGCCTTATCAGGCTAACGCCCTGAAAGGCGAAGGTCAGCCTGTTGCAACCGTGTTCCCGAAAGAGGGCCTCACCGGCTGGGCGGATACCACTATGCTGCATGCCGATGCGAAGCACATGAACTGCGCCTACAAATGGATGAACTGGTCGCTTAAGCCAAAAGTCCAGGGGGATGTGGCGGCGTGGTTTGGCTCGCTGCCGGTTGTCGCTCAGGGGTGCAAAGCGAGTCCGCTTCTGGGTGATAAAGGCTGTGAAACTAATGGCTACGACTTCTTTGATAAAATCATGTTCTGGAAAACGCCCGTTGCCAACGGCGGTAAATTTGTCCCTTACAGCCGCTGGACGCAGGACTACATCGCCATTATGGGCGGCCGTTAAACCCGGAGGTGGGGATGTCTTACGCCGTTCAGTTTCATGATGTTTCACGGGTTTATGGTGATGTGCGCGCCGTGGACGGCGTATCCATTGCTATTGCCGACGGAGAGTTCTTCTCGTTGCTCGGGCCTTCCGGGTCGGGCAAAACCACCTGCCTGCGGATGATTGCCGGTTTTGAGCAGGTTTCCAGCGGCACCATCTCTATATTCGGCCAGCCGGCACAGGACGTGCCGCCGTATCAGCGCGATGTGAACACGGTGTTTCAGGATTACGCCTTGTTCCCCCATATGACGGTGCTGGAAAACGTCGCTTATGGGCTGATGGTGAAAGGCGTCGATAAGAAAACCCGGCAGGCTGCGGCTCTGGCGGCGCTTGAACAGGTCGCGCTCGGATTTGTTCAGGCCCGTAAGCCGTCGCAGCTTTCCGGCGGGCAGCGTCAGCGTGTGGCTTTAGCCCGTGCGCTGGTTAATCGGCCCCGAGTTCTGCTGCTTGATGAACCGCTTGGCGCGCTTGATTTGAAGCTGCGCGAGCAGATGCAGGGCGAGCTGAAAAAACTCCAACGCGAACTTGGCATCACTTTTATCTTCGTCACCCATGACCAGAGCGAAGCGCTCTCCATGTCCGATCGCGTGGCGGTGTTCAACAACGGACGCATTGAGCAGGTCGATACGCCGCGCCAGCTCTATATGCAGCCGCGCACGGCGTTTGTCGCAAGCTTTGTCGGAACATCCAACGTGCTTGCTCCCGAACTCGCACTCCGGCTTTGCGGCGATGAGAAGCTGTTTTCGCTGCGGCCAGAGCATATCGTTATCGATCGTGAAGGAGAGATTCAGGCCGCCTGCACGATCCAGGAAATCCATTACCAGGGGGCGGCAACGCGGCTGGAATTGCGCCTGGCCGGGGGCGAAAAACTGCTGGTCAGCGAGGCCAACCCGCAGCGCGTGGTGAGCGAGGAACGCTATCAGATTGGGCAACAGGTAATGGCTGCCTGGCCGCGTGCGGCAATGGTGCCGCTGCACGGAGAAGGATGAAATGGATATGAGCCTTCCCGCAGCCCGGAATGAGCGGCGTTTGATGCGCCGTATAACCACCTTCCTCTGGCAGCGCCCAGCGTTCTGGCTGGCGCTGTTACTGTTGCCGCCGCTGCTGTGGTTCGGCGTGATTTATTTTGGATCGCTGCTGACGCTGCTCTGGCAGGGCTTCTACACCTTCGATGACTTCACCATGTCGGTGACGCCGGATCTGACGCTGGCAAACCTGGCGGCGCTTTTTCATCCGGCCAACTACGACATTATTTTACGCACGCTCATCATGGCGATAGCCGTCACGCTGGCAAGCGCGGTGCTGGCCTTCCCGATGGCGTATTACATGGCGCGCTACACCAGCGGCAAACTAAAGGCGTTCTTTTATATCGCAGTGATGCTGCCGATGTGGGCGAGCTACATCGTTAAGGCTTATGCCTGGACGCTGCTGCTGGCGCGAGACGGCGTGGCGCAGTGGTTTTTACAGCATCTTGGGCTGGAACCTGTGCTGAGCGCGATGCTGACGCTTCCCGCCGTGGGCGGCAATACGCTCTCCACCTCGGGACTGGGCCGCTTCCTGGTGTTTGTCTATATCTGGCTGCCGTTTATGATTTTGCCGATCCAGGCGGCGCTTGAGCGCCTACCGCCGTCTTTGCTACAGGCCTCGGCGGATTTGGGCGCACGGCCAACGCAAACGTTCCGCCACGTTATTCTTCCGCTCGCTATTCCGGGCGTGGCGGCCGGGTCAATTTTCACCTTTTCCTTAACGCTCGGCGACTTCATTGTGCCGCAGCTGGTGGGACCGCCGGGGTATTTCATCGGCAACATGGTTTATTCCCAGCAGGGGGCGATTGGCAATATGCCGATGGCGGCGGCTTTTACGCTGGTGCCGATTGTGCTGATTGCCATTTATCTGACGATCGTTAAACGGCTGGGGGCTTTCGATGCACTCTGAGCGCGCGCCGCTGCTGCTAAAAATTGCCGCCTGGGGCGGAGTTATCTTCCTGCATTTTCCGCTGGCTATCATCGCGCTTTATGCGTTTAACACCGAAGAGGCAGCTTTCAGTTTTCCGCCGCAGGGTTTGACGCTGCGCTGGTTTAGCGTCGCGGCAGCGCGGGGTGACATTCTTGATGCCGTGACGTTGTCACTTAAAGTTGCCGCGCTGGCGACTATAATTGCTTTGATCCTCGGTACGCTGGCCGCAGCGGCACTCTGGCGCCGCGAATTTTTCGGCAAAAACGCGGTTTCCCTGTTATTGCTGCTGCCCATAGCGCTGCCGGGAATAATTACCGGTATCGCGCTGCTTACCGCGTTTAAAACGCTGAGCATCGAACCGGGTTTTCTCACCATCGTAACAGGGCATGCGACCTTCTGCGTGGTGATCGTTTTCAACAACGCGATTGCACGTTTTCGACGCACCTCGTACAGCCTGATCGAGGCGTCGATGGATTTGGGCGCCGACGGCTGGCAAACCTTCCGCTATGTAATTTTGCCGAACCTGGGGTCGGCACTGCTGGCGGGCGGGATGCTGGCCTTCGCGCTGTCGTTCGATGAAATTATCGTCACCACCTTTACCGCAGGCCATGAACGTACTTTACCGCTGTGGCTGCTTAATCAGCTCGGCAGGCCGCGTGAAGTGCCCGTGACCAACGTGGTCGCGCTGCTGGTAATGTTGATGACCACTATTCCTATTTTAGGGGCCTACTGGCTGAGCCGCGGCGGAGATGACGTTGCGGGCAGCGGGAAATAACTTGAGAAGGGTATCGCTATGCAAAGCCAACTGTTGATCGATGGCCAGTTAGTGGAAGGGCTGGGTGAAAAGCTGCCGGTTTATAATCCGGCCACCGGTGAGGTGCTGCTGGAGATAGCGGAAGCCACCGTAGAGCAGGTTAACGATGCGGTGCTTGCGGCGGACGCGGCCTTCCGCAGCTGGGGGCAAACCACGCCAAAAGAGCGCGCAGAGCATCTTTTAAAGCTTGCCGACATTATTGAACAAAACGCGGAAGCGTTTGCCCGGCTGGAGTCGCTTAACTGCGGCAAACCGTATCACTGCGTCCTGAATGATGAGATCCCGGCGGTTGTGGATCTATTCCGCTTTTTTGCCGGAGCAAGCCGCTGCCTGAACGGTCTGGCTGCCGGAGAATATCTTAGCGGGCACACGTCGATGATTCGCCGCGATCCTGTCGGCGTCGTAGCCTCGATTGCGCCCTGGAACTATCCGTTGATGATGGCGGCCTGGAAGCTCGGACCTGCGCTTGCCGCAGGCAACTGCGTGGTTATTAAACCTTCGGAAATCACGCCGCTGACCGCCTTTAAGCTTGCCGAACTTGCGAAAGATATTTTCCCGGCGGGCGTGCTGAACGTGCTGTTCGGTCGCGGGCAGACTGTGGGCGATGCGCTGACCGGACATATTAAAGTGCGCATGGTCTCGCTCACCGGTTCTATCGCCACGGGTGAACATATCATCAGCCATACCGCGCCGTCGATTAAGCGCACGCATATGGAGCTGGGCGGTAAAGCGCCGGTTATCGTATTTGACGATGCGGATCTGGATGCCGTGGTAGAGGGCGTGCGTACCTTCGGCTATTACAACGCCGGGCAGGACTGCACCGCAGCTTGCCGTATCTACGCGCAAAAAGGAATTTATGACAGGCTGGTCGAAAAGCTTGGCGCGGCCGTCGCAAGCCTGAAGCATGGCGCGCCGGAAGAGGAATCCACCGAGCTTGGGCCCCTGAGTTCACAGGCGCATCTTGAGCGTGTGACCAAAGCGGTGGATGCCGCCAAAGCCTTACCGCATGTGAAAGTCGTGACGGGCGGGGCGAAAGTTGAAGGGCCGGGATATTACTTCCAGCCGACGCTGATTGTCGGAGCCAAACAGGAAGATGATATCGTTCAGAAAGAGGTGTTCGGCCCGGTGGTGAGCATGACGGCGTTTGATGACGAAGAGCAGGTGCTGGAGTGGGCGAACGATTCTCCTTACGGCCTGGCATCGTCAGTCTGGACGCAGGATGTGGGGCGCGCGCACCGTCTGAGCGCCAGGCTACAATACGGCTGCACCTGGGTAAACACGCACTTTATGCTGGTCAGCGAAATGCCGCACGGCGGACAGAAGCTCTCGGGTTATGGCAAGGATATGTCCCTGTTCGGGCTTGAGGATTACACCGTAATCCGGCACGTGATGATTAAGCATTAAGCGGGTGTTTTTAATTATTGATCTCATATGGCGGGCAAGCTTAATCGCCACCCGCCACAACACTTTTTTGAAAACTTGATCTGCGTCATAAAAAAAGCGCATAATTTGTTACATTGCTTATCAACTTATAAAAATTTGTATGACGTTTTATCAACATATGTTGGTTTTCTACGCTTTTATGGCGTTAATCTCTGCCGTTATTACCTGGTTTCTTGCTCGTGACGCTAAAAGAATCAAGCTGTTAAGTTCCGTGCTGGTGGGCGCGACCTGGCCGATGAGCTTTCCTGTAGCGCTGATGTTCTCGCTGTTCTGACAGAACATTCAGGCTGAGCCTGCGCAAATGTGTGAGTCAGGTTTTGTTTCTTGCGGGAAGAGAGGAGTATGTTGAACTCAGTATCAGCGATGAAACGGAGGTGACTATCAGATTGACTCAGTTCCGCAAGAGTAACTTCAGTTAAAACGCTAAAGGCCATCCCCATCGGATGGCCTTTTTTATCGGCTGAAAAGCTGGTTACAGGTTCTTAAGCCCCGCTGCGCGCCTGTCGCGGATCCACTCCTGGACTTCCACTACGAACTCATCGGGAGCTTTACGAAACACGCGGCGGGATAAATCCAGGATGGTATGCTGCGCCAGCGCTTCTTCCATGCGTTTCTGGGCGGTATTCATCACGGCGCGAATGCCGCAGATCCCTTCGCAGGCCCACTCGGGCGGGGATTCATCGAAGACGGCGAGACGCTGGCGGATCTCTTTGCAGTCAAAAATATTCTTCGGGCCGTCGATGGCAGCGACGATATCCAGCACGGTTATCTGTTCCGGCAGACGCGCCAGTATAAATCCACCGCCTTTACCCTCAGTGCTGGCAACAAGTCCGGCTCTGGAGAGTCTGGTAAATATTTTGGCAAGGTAATCGTAGGGCACGCCCTGAAGCTCGGCGAGCTCGCGCACGTTCATCTCCATACCGTTACCTTTGTTATCCACCATACACACCAGGCTATGAATGCCGTATTCCACGCCCGCACTGTAAAACGCCATAAAACCCCCGAAATAATCATTCCGAGTAATGTAGGGATATCCTTGTCAGCTTGCAATGGAAATGGGTTTAGGGGGCGGAGTAAAAAAGTTAACTACGAAAAAAGTTGTCGTAGTTAACTACGATAAGTATAGTCGTAGTTAACGGCCAGATGGTGGCTTTACTTCACAAAGGTAGATCGCATGAAACAAAAAATTCTAATTCTTGGTGCAGGTTTTGCGGGTATGTGGGCAGCGTTGAGCGCGGCTCGTCTGGCTGACCTGCATAAACGCAGCGACATTGAAATCACCGTTTTAGCCCCACAGCCGGAGCTGCGCGTGCGCCCGCGCTTTTATGAGAAGCAGGTAGAGACGCTGGTTTCTCCGCTAATGCCGTTGTTTAACGTTACCGGGGTGAAGTTCTTGCAGGGGGAAGCGCAGCGTATTGATGCTCCGGGGAAATGCGTCTGGTATCGCAATGCGCAAAACGAAAGCACCATCGAAACCTATGACCGCCTGGTTATCGCCACCGGCAGTTATCTGCGCCGGGACCAGGTGAAAGGGGCCGCTGAACACGCCTTCGATCTCGATCGGCTTGAAACCGCGCTGCGTCTTGAGCAGCATATTAATCAGCTTAACCAACTGCCGGATTCATCGGCGCGTAATACCGTTGTGGTGTGCGGCGGCGGCTTTACCGGCATCGAAGTTGCGACTGAACTGCCGCACCGTCTGCGCGCCATTCTGGGCGAGGGCTGCACGCCACGCGTCATCGTCGTGGAACGCGGCAACGTGATTGGCGGGCGCTACAGCGAAGCGCTGCGCGATGTGATTCGTGAAGCGAGCGATAAGCTGGGCGTTGAATGGCGTCTGGGCGCTGAGGTAGCAGAAGTGAACCAGCAGGGAGTTACCCTGGCCGATGGCGAACATATTCCATCGAGTACCGTAATCTGGACAGTCGGCGTGCAGGCAAGTAAGTTAACTTCACAAATTGCGGCGCAGCGCGACGGTCTGGGGCGCTTACATGTGAACGAATTCCTGCAGGTGCCGGGCTATGATGACGTTTTCGCAACCGGCGATGTTGCTCGCGCGGCAACGGATGACAAAGGCAACTTCGCGCTGATGTCCTGCCAGCACGCGATTATGCTGGGCCGCTTCGTCGGACATAACGCCGTCGCATCGCTGCTTGGTACAGAACCCTTGACCTACCGTCAGGTGAACTATGTAACCTGTCTGGATCTGGGCGGCTGGGGCGCGGTGTATACCGAAGGCTGGGAGCAGGAGGTGAAACTTACCCGTGCGGAGGCCAAAAAGCTGAAGCTTTCCATCACCAGCGAGCTTATTTATCCGCCGCAGGCCGATCGCACCATTGCTTTTGAAACGGCAAATCCACTGGCGGCGTTTGTCTGAGCAACGGTAAGATGCGCATCCCGAATAAATTTCACAGGAAGCCGTCATGAACGACATTACTTTTTTCCAGCGCTTCGAGGCTGATATTGTTGCAGGCCGCAAAACTATTACGCTGCGTGATGAAGCAGAATCCCATTTCCGTCCGGGCCAGCGTTTACGCGTCGGGCGATATGAGGATGAAGTCTGTTTCTGCACTATCGAAGTGACAGGCGTGGTCCCGGTGACGCTGAGCGAACTGACGGATGAACACGCGCGCCAGGAAAACATGACGTTGCCGCAATTAAAAGAAGTGATTGGCGAAATCTATCCGGGCCTTAACGAGCTGTACGCTATCTCATTTAAACGGGTGACGGCGGATTAATATAGACCCGACCCCGTTCCGGATCTTCCGCGGAGCGGGGTATCAAAACAAAAGGAAGGGATACGTTCCTTCCTCGAAAGCTTACCGGCTGGCCTGTTTTAGCATCTGATAAAGTTCATCTTTTAGCCTCAGCTTCTCTTTTTTCATCTGCATAACCTTTTCATTGTAACCCGTGCCTTGCGGGCCTTCCCTGCGCAGAATTTCATGGTTGAGCTGATTATGTTTATCGAAAAGGCTGAGAAAACGGGGATTGGCGGATTTTAGCTCGGCGATCAGTTCGCGGTATTCAGGAAACATTTCAAACCTCCCTGGACGGTGAGTCGGTGGATGGAGTGTTGCCAGGCGTACTTCAATAATGCCACAGCCAGTCTAGTTACGAGCCGGGGCGAAAGGGAAGCTTTGAATCGTATGGGTTTGTCAATTTGCGATCCCGGTAGCGGACCGCAACAGCAACCACCTTCCTTCGCACCTCTGTTCGCTAATACCGCGATTTGATAAAGACAAGCTGTTTTACGTGTGCTAAAACATGTCTATGATATATTTTAAACACTAAAAAGAGCACGCTATGACCTCTCAACAAAGCAAACCTAAAGTACCGAAACGCGTAAAAAACGAGCTTAAATTCCGCGAATTAACGGTTAAAAGCAAAGAAATAGTCGCTGAGTGTTTCTACCGTATTGTCTTTACGAGTGAAATGCTCACCGGCTTTACCTCGCTGGGCTTTGACGACCACATCAAAGTTTTTTTCCCGGGCAGCGACGGCAAACTTGTACTGCCAGAAATTACCAGCGAAGGGATCCAGTGGGGTGATGGGCCGCGTCCGGTATCGCGCGACTACACGCCGCTGGCATTTGATGCCGCACGCAACGAACTGACTATTGATTTTTACATTCATGACGGGGGCGTGGCGAGCAGCTGGGCCACAGCGGCAAAAGAGGGCGATACGCTTATGATTGGCGGGCCGCGCGGATCGCTTGTCATTCCAGACGACTATCACTGGCAGCTCTATATCTGCGACGAAAGTGGTTTACCCGCAGTGCGCCGCCGCTTGCTGTCGCTGCCTGAAAATATCCTGCCGCAGGTATGGGTGAACAGCCATCACCGTGGAACCCAACCCTACCTGAGCGAGTTTACCGGCGCTGAAATTGAATGGCTTGATGGCGAATCTATTGCCGGGAAGCTAAAAAATCTCGCCGTTCCCGCTGAAGACTACTTCATATGGATAACCGGCGAAGGTGAAGAGGTGAAACGCCTTAGCGATAACCTGCTGGCCTCCCACGACCTGGACGCGGATTACGTGCGTGCCGTGGCCTACTGGCATAACAAATAGGAGACGAATGATGCGTATTCATCATCTACTGCATACATGCCATGAAAAACATGACAGGCAAAGTATGCATGGCGGGCACGGGCATCATAGCGGCCACTCGGAAGGCCGGGGGCGTTCTCGCCGTGAAAGGCTGTTTGACGCGCAGGATATTCGCCTGCTGATGCTGAATTTTCTTGCCGCCAGCCCCGCTCACGGTTATGAGCTAATCAAATCCATTGAAGCGCTGGCCGGAGGTGAATATGTGCCAAGCCCCGGCATTATTTATCCTAATCTGACATTGCTTGAGGAGATGGGGGCTATCCGGGCCGCAGAATCTGCGGGCGGTAAAAAAATCTGGCAGCTGACGGAGGAAGGCCAGAGATCTCTCGAACAGCAGCGAAAAGAAGTTACCGCTGTCATAAGCCGTCTGGCGTCCCTTGGCGTGCTGGGCGATAATCGTCGTATCCCCGAAGTACAAAGAGCGATCCATAATTTTAAAATCGCGCTCAATACAAAACTGGCTAAGGGTGATATCCCGCAAGAGACGCTGTATAAAATTATCGATACGCTCGATCGGGCAGCGAAAGATATCGAGCGTAGCTAGACTTCCGTTCAGATTCGCCATCGTCCCGGCTCCGGGACGATACCCATCGCGGATCGCTATATCTTTTACGGTTTAACCGAAACAATAAACATAAAGTTTTCCCTTAACACGCCGATATTTGCTTTGTATCTGTCGTAATAAGAATGGAAACCCATGTTAAATCGTATAAAAGTGGTAACCAGCCTGCTCTTTGTGCTGGGGTTGTTCGGTATTTTACAATTAACGTCTGGCGGTTTGTTCTTTAACGCCCTGAAAAATGACAAGGAAAATTTCACCGTTCTGCAAACCATCCGCCAGCAGCAGTCCACGCTGAACGGTAGTTGGGTCGCACTGCTGCAAACCCGTAACACCCTTAACCGCGCCGGCATCCGTTATATGATGGATACCACCAATACCGGCAGCGGCTCGACGGTAAACGAACTCATGCAAAGCGCCAGCGCTTCCCTGAAGCGTGCCGAAGAGCAATGGGCCGCTTACGAAGAGCTTCCTCGCGACCCACGTCAAAGTGACGAGGCGACGCGGGAGATCAAGCGTAACTACGATATTTACCACGGCGCGCTTGCCGAACTTATCCAGTTGCTGGGCGCGGGCAAAATCAACGCATTCTTCGATCAGCCCACGCAGAAATATCAGGATGGTTTCGAGCAGCAGTATGTCAACTATCTGGATCAGAACGACCACCTCTATCAACTGGCCGTTGATGATAATACCAGCTCCTACAACTTGGCTATCTGGATCCTGATGGCGATCCTGCTTGCCGTACTGGTGGCTATCGTTATCGTCTGGCTGGGCATAAAAACTACCCTGATCGCTCCGTTAAACAGGCTGATTGCGAGTATTCGTCATATTGCAGGCGGCGATCTGGCGCGCAAAATTGAAGTGGAAGGCACCAATGAAATGGGGCAACTGGCGGACAGCCTGAGAAATATGCAGGCCGAACTGGTTACCACCGTGGGCGATGTTCGTAACGGCGCCGACGCTATTTACAGTGGAGCAAGCGAGATTTCCGTTGGTAATAACGATCTCTCTTCCCGTACCGAGCAGCAGGCGGCTTCTCTGGAAGAGACCGCCGCCAGCATGGAAGAGCTCACGGCGACCGTTAAGCAGAACGCTGAAAACGCCCGTCAGGCAAGCCAGCTTGCGTTAAGCGCCTCAGAAACCGCACAGAAGGGCGGCAAAGTGGTGGATAACGTGGTGCGTACCATGAACGATATTGCCGGCAGCTCCAAGAAAATTGCCGATATCACAAGCGTTATCGACGGCATAGCATTCCAGACCAATATCCTGGCGCTGAACGCCGCCGTTGAAGCCGCTCGCGCCGGTGAACAGGGGCGTGGCTTTGCTGTGGTGGCAGGCGAAGTGCGTAATCTTGCACAGCGTAGCGCCCAGGCAGCAAAAGAGATTAAGAGCCTGATTGAAGATTCGGTCAATAAAGTTGATACCGGCTCCACGCTTGTAGAGAGTGCGGGTGAAACGATGGAAGAGATCGTGAATGCCGTTACGCGTGTGACCGATATCATGGGTGAAATCGCCTCTGCATCCGATGAGCAGAGTCGTGGCATTGACCAGGTGGGTCTGGCCGTCTCTGAAATGGACCGCGTAACCCAGCAGAACGCCGCTCTGGTGGAAGAGTCCGCCGCAGCCGCAGCCGCGCTTGAAGAGCAGGCCAGCCGCCTGACGCAGGCTGTATCAGTGTTCCGCATTACGCATGATGCTGTTAAAGAGAAACGCGATCTGAAATCGCCAAAAATCGCCGCCTCTACTGCCGCACCGCGTAAACCTGTTCAAACCAGCACCACAGACGAAAACTGGGAAACTTTCTAATTTTCGTCTCCTGAATAAGGGCTGCATTTGCAGCCCTTATTGTTTTTTTAGCTATTAAAAGCTCCCTGTTAAGCCCTTACCTTTCTTTATCATCGCGCCTTATGTGCTAGCTTCAGACAAACCCCTTAGATCGGCAGCGGGTATGCATATTCCTGTCCCGAGCATGGCGGGGCGCTACATGCAGATTTCCGCCTGCCGGGCCTGGACTATACGCAAATCCTCAAGACAACCAGCCGTTAAAGAAAGAGAGATTCAGGCCCGCCGCACGGTATTTAACGTGCTGATGAATAACCGTGACGATCACGCGAAGAACTT